>NZ_JBWKYN010000009.1:0-57290 GCF_059423785.1 Arcicella sp. GW458-12-2-14-TSB2
TATTAATAATAAACAAAGTAACGAAAAAGTATTTAATAGAAACAAGTTTTGTTGAAGTTTTTTTAAAGGAGGTTTAAGAGCAAACCTTCATGGAAGAGGCATGAACAAGCACTAAATCTTTTTAATTATCTATGATTTGTTTTTCTTTATCATTAATACGCCCAAAGGAATTTGTTTCCTCAATATTGCATTGCGTGCTACTTCACCTGTATCGACGACCGTCGATATATCATACGCGCCTTCTTCTCTTTCAATGGGAGGTCAAATGCCCCTTGGGGGCTTTATGTTGATTAATTTTTTATAGTTACACCTATGGTCTATAAACGAATTGGTTCTTAGCCTTTTAATGAAAATCTTTTACACCTGTTGAATCACCTATACTCAATTTTAAAACCAGTAGTACACCTTTTTCTTATTATTGAATACCTGTTGGTTTGTGTTAGAAAATCTCTGACACAAACCAATTATTGCCTCATCTCTGGAACATAACGAGAGATGCGACCTTTTATGCCTATACCGACACTAAAATAGCCCCCTACGTATCTCTGGCGAGGAGATGTTGATTTTTCTCGCTGGAGGTACTAGGGGCAAAAGATATAAGTTTATGAAAAACCAATGTTCAACACCTAACCTTACTCTTAGCGGGTGACTTAAGTCCTACTGATTACCCGCACCTTTTAAAAAGTAGAAATGGAAATGTGGTTATTGATAAAATTGGTTTAAATGGACATAAATAGTCTTTAAAACCAAGCGTTGAAGCCCTCATCTCTAGCGAGGGACTTAAGTCCCTCGCTAGAGATAAGTATCTGATTATTAATAATTTACAAACTTATGGGTAATCAATAGGACTTAAGTCACCCGCTAAGAGTAAGGGATTTTTAATGATTCTTTTACACCGATATTAAAAGTAGTCCCCTATGTATCTCTGGCGAGGAGATGTTGATTTTTCTCACTGGAGGTACTAGGGGCAAAATAAAAAACCTAACCACTAAATCACTCATTCATTCAATCACTCAATGACTAAAGTCTCGTATAATTAAAACCGTTAATTTTTAAACGCCGTCCTAATGAAAGTAATTTTAGAAGAATTAAGCCTTGAAAATAGCAATGGCTCAGGGAAAAATACACACCTTTTTACTGATAAAACTACCTTCGATACCTGTATGTTGTTGTCTGGGAAAGGTATCTGCGAGTCGAACAGCGCATCTGGTGTATTGAGCGTGGCGGTGGAGAGTGGATTAGCAATGGATGAGCAAATGAATGTCCTTAAACGTTATGACAATGAAAAACGTGAGGAGGATGACGCAACGTTGGGGAATCGTCAAAAAGAAAATGATGTTAAAGACGATGCCCTGCAACGTGCCAGAAATATAGCAGCAATAAAGCTCCAGTTGACAGAACAAGCATATCAATGTGCATACTTGCAGGAACAGATCATCCAAAGGAATACAGAGCTAAAGAGACTGAACAAAGCTTTGGAAGGAGAACAGCAAGCCTTAGTAAAGCTAACCGACAGTCGGGTGAAATGGGGTGCTGAAAGTTTTGTTTGTCCCACCTGCAAGCGTGTGCATGAACCTACCAATGTTGAGGCGATGAAACAAAAGATGGTGAAGGTGTTTGAGAAAGATAAGACTGACAAAAAACGCATCATCAAAAAGAAAATGAAGGCATTGAGGTACGCTATCAAGCAGTTGGAGCAGGTGAATGCGGAGGATGCTCAACACTTGAGGATTTATAAAAGTAATAGGAGTATCCTAAGTGCGGCACTAAAAACCCTTGAGGTGGTTAAGGGGAATAGGCTTTCGGATTTCGGATTAGGGACGTCGGATATCGGCTTTCGGCTTTCGGATTTTAGGTATTAGCTTTTGGCTATCGGTCGTCGGGTTTCGGGAATCGGATATCGGTCGTCAGATAATTAAATTACTAAAATCAAAGCCTAACTAACATCAGAAACCAGAAAGCGAACAGCCAAAAACTAAAAGCCGAAATCTGACGACCGAAAACCGAAACCCGACGACCGACATCCGACGACCGAAATCCGAAAGCTGACGACCGACATCCGACGACCGACATCCGAAATCCGACATCCGAAGACCGAAAGCCAACACAAAAATCTAACAACCATGACCAAACAAGCACTAATCGAAGCAATTGCTGTAAAAACACATCACGCTGAAGGGCTAGTCTCAGAGATTATCGAGGCATTCAAAAGCGAGGTAATGCAACAAGTATCGTCGGGCAATCAGATAACCATCAGAAGATTCGGAACATTTAAGTCGGTGACACGTAAGGCTAAGGTATTGAGGAAGATACAGTCGAAGGAAATAGTCGAACTACCCGAACGGACGATTGTGAAATTTGTGCCTTCAAAGGAATTTAAGGTAGAAGGCAGTCGCTCGCTTCAAGCGAGTGACGACTATTAAAAGGCTTCAAGCCGAAAAACAGATGAGAGAGTAGCTAATTTATATGAGGAGGGGAGTATTATCGTCCTTCAAACCGAGCGTTGAAGCCCTTATCTCTAGCGAGGGACTTAAGTCCCTCGCTAGAGATAAGTATCTGATTATTAATAATTTATCAACTTGTTGGTAATCAATAGGACTTAAACCTATTGATTAACCACATCTTTTAAAAAGTTGAAATGAGGATGAGGTTATTGATAAAATTGGTTGAATTAGGCTTAAATCGTCTTTCAAACCGAGCGTTGAAGCCCTTATCTCTATCGAGGGACTTAAGTCCCTCGATAGAGATAAGTATTTGATTATCAATAAATTATCAACATATTGGTAATCAGTAGGACTTAACCCCACCCAAACATATTTTCTAACGGTTAGCTTTGTTGGTAGCGAATCAGGGTAGTACATTATTAAATATTTCTTCAAACGTATATAAAACAACGTTGACAAATGAGTGGTTATGAATTAACAAAAAAATGGTATGAGTGGTGCGGGAACAATATTGAAATTGTCAAACCTCATCATCATGCTTTATATTTCTGGTGTGTTGAAAAATGCAATCGTCTAGGTTGGGCCGATTGTTATGCTTTGCCTAGCGACGAAGCCATGCACTATTTAGGAATGACCTCTTATAAAACGTACACAAAAACGCTAGAAGAATTGATTGGTTTTGGCTTCATAAACATGTGTCGGAAATCTACAAACCAGTACACTGCCAACATAATTGCTTTGGTAAAAAATGCCACAGCACTGCAGGAGCACTTACCACAGCACAGCAGGAGCACCTACCACAGCACGACAGAAGCAACTACCACAGCACTGCAGGAGCAAAGCGAGTATAATAAAACTAATAAAAACTTAGAAAACTTAGAAACAGTAAAAACAACAACAACAATAACAACAACAAATGATGATGTTGTTGAAAATGAAGTACCTGATTTTGTAAAAGAAGAACAAAAAGAAATTAAAGAGGGGGTGGCGACGGCACCGCAGACGACCTTGGAGGAGATTGAGGCCAATATGCGCAATGCTGCCTTGCTGAAAGAGTCGGCGAAAAGGAAAAATAATATCAATGAGGGGGATTATTACCAATTGTTGGAAAACTTTTTTATCAAAACCCGTGCCACTGATAAAAGAATTTCAAGTGAGTCGGACCATAAACGGCATTTTTTGAATTGGATTAGGATTCAATGTCAAAACCGAGGTAGGCATGGGCCGATGCCCCAAAAAGGGAAAATTCAACATAACTATGACTCAATCACGCAGGCAATTTTTGAAATTAGCGAGGAGTCGGGGTAGGGTGGAAGGTATAATTCTCCCTATTAGCGGGTGACTTAAGTTCTATTGATTACCCACAAGTTTGTAAATTATTAATAATCAGATACTTATATCTAGCGAGGGACTTAAGTCCCTCGCTAGATATAAGGGCTTCAACGCTTGGTTTTAAAGACTATTTATGTACATTTAAGCTAATTTGATCAATAATTACATTTCCATTTCAACGTTTTAAAAGATGTAGGTAATCGATAGGACTTAAGTCACCCGCTAATAGGAAAGCACTATCTGTCAATAAGTTATATTAAGCCAAAGCACGATAATAATCCCGAAGGGATGAAATATTTATAGCATCAAAGATGCCAACACGCACTAATTCGACTCCGTAGGAGTCGCACAGCTTAGAATGGTGTTATTTGTTTTTTCTATAAATATACCATCCCTTCTGGATTGAGGTTGGCAAAAGTTCTTTTTAAAGAAAATATTATTAAATCAAGCGATGAATACCATTCAACTAAGCCAAAAAATACTGCAAGCTGGTGTGCCTACGGTGGCCCTTGAAAAGCTCACCGAACGCCAGCACGAAATTGTGAAAGCAACCCACGGCACACGCATTGGGCAGATGACCAACGCGGAGGTTACCAAGCTAGCAGGCGAAGTTATTTTTACCGCCAAAATGAGACTAGGATATAGCCAGTCGCAAGGAGATGAATTGAAGGCTGAAATTAGATTGATCATAAATGATTTACGAGAGTATCAGGGACTTACACCAACTGAAATTCATTTGGCATTAAAGGCGGGACTCAATGGCGAGTTTTCGACTGATGGCAAGGTATTTTTTTCGTCCTCCAACTTTGTGCAGTGGCTTCGTAGATGGATAGCTGATAAAAAACAGCCCGTCATGAAACAATATACTGCCCTTGAGCAAGCCAAAGAAAACGTGAAAATACCCCCTACGGAAGCCGAAGAAAAGGAACTGTGTAGGCAGGTAGCCCAACAATATGCCGACCTCAAACGCACCCATCCCGACTTTGAAGTACAGGTAGCCTCCAGCCTCTACGACGACCTTGAGCGGTTTGGTATCTGGAAAATGGAAGTGAATGAGAAGAAAGAGTTGTTTCAAAAACTACAAAGGAAATATACAAACGCTACTCATCAAGAACTGGTGCTGATGGCTAAAAACATAGCCTATAATCGGTTTATAGCGGAGGTTGCAAAAGGGATATTGATGGCTTGACTTTAAGTTTATGTTCACTCAAATACTCATGGCATGACTTGAAGTCATGCCATGAGTTTACACCAAGTTTACACCCCTTCAACAATGAATAACCACATCATTTATAACACCACCATAACCCCCTCAAACACGATGAAAACACCTTATGAAATTAACTGTATTTGCGAACACCACTATGTACGTTTTATGGAAAACGGTATGATTCAACACGAGAAATTCAAGGCATATGTCATAGAGCAGTGTCGTATCGTGTTGATAGACCCCAAGAAAAGTAAGGAAAAACTAGCGACTGAAACTTTGGCACTTAACCAGAAAATAAAGGATACCGCCAGCAAGGTATTTGAAAGATGGATAGCAAACTATCACCAACGCAAGGGCCACCATGATTGGCGACTGTATAATCGGATGTTGAATTTGAAATAAGACGGGCTTCCTGCTTATTCTGAGAGTCAGCGGGTGAGCGGAGAATCTCGAAGGAATACACTATTGATAGTGCCCAAGCGCCAGGTTTGCGTAATCCTTTGGCAGTGAATTAATTCACCGCCTAAAGATTACGCTAATTGGTTGCTAAGAAATAGCATGATGGTGTGTTAGTACTATCTTTTAACGACAAAAAAATGTGCCTTGGCATTGTTAGGCATTTCTTGCTTGATGGCTTCTAACAGTAGGGAATTATGTGCTAAATTCTCCCCAAAAATGAATTGATATTGGGGTATTATAAGTTCGAATTGTTGAGCTGTTCGTTGCATAGCCTTATTTGTTTGTTTGAAATAATCATAAAAACGTATAGTCAAGCAATTTAAAAGAACAAAGAATCTATCATAGATAGATAAAGCTAACCAAAGATAAATGATGATTGTCATAAAAGCAACTTATATGCAAGAGAATTATAGGTAAGTATAACAAAATCAGGTATTTATACCTGCTAAAATCAGGTATTTTGATACAAAATATTGCCTAAAAGCATATACCTAAAAGGGAATAATAGAGAATATACGCACAAGACGGATATTTTAGAGGAATACGTTCAAAAGTGTATTGCTTTGTCACTCAAGATATGGAATAGTGGTATGGAGTAGTTGGATGATAGGGTAGGTGTTTCTTGTCGGTATTGCTAATAATGGGCATGAAAGTGTGATTATTGATAAAATGGGTTTAAATCGTCCTTTTGTCATAGCCATTTCTTATCCCTAGCGAGGGACTTAAGTCCCTCGCTAGGGATAAAATTAATGATTATCGGTTATTTATACACATATCTTTTAAAAGTTGAAATAAAGATGTGATTATTGATAAGATGTGCTTAAATCGTCCTTCAAACGGAGCGTCGGTCGTCTCATGTCATAGCCATTTCTTATCCCTAGCGAGGGACTTAAGTCCCTCGCTAGGGATAAGAAATGGATTATCAAGTACTTATGGATATGTGGGTAATTGGTAGGACTTAAGTCCCTCGCTAGGGATAAGAAATGGATTATCAAGTACTTATGGATATGTGGCTAATTGGTAAAAACTTAAGTCCCTCGCTAGGAGTGCTACGGATTCTTAAGCTTATTAGCCAACATAATAGGGTCGAGCTCGATAAGCTGTAGCGACTTCACCATCTCTTTTGTTGAAGTCTTGTATATTTTAAAATGTGGGGTTTCGATATGTGCCTTGTATGCCTCCACGTTGGCATAAACCTCTAAAATAGTAATATGCGTAGGATTGTTTTTATCGGCTACGGCATTCAAACTCAAAACTCCCGATTCCACCCGTACAGACGTTTCGATTTCGGTCTTTAGAATAGCCTTGTAGTTTTCTAATTGAGCAGAATCTACTTCAATTTTTGCCATACGTACCATAAGATTTTTATGTTGTGCCCATGCCCTTGTTGACGAAAATAGGACAATCAATATGCTAATAGCGAAGCAAGTTTTTATGATTTTCATAGTGCTTTATGATGATTTTGTTAAAGAGTTTTTGTTGTGATAAAGTCTTAGTTTTTCGATGACTTGTCGGGATATTCAAACTAGAGATTTCGTATTATGATAGCCAGAGAGATTTTCTATATGTATCCATTTAGCATTGAAATTAAAAACTTCAGCCCCTGATTTATCTATATATTTTACCTGTTTGATATTGTCTTCAATTTCCTCAATCAACAATTGACCGTTGTAAAAATTTTTGTTAGAAATAGATATTTGGTGAATATTTACTTCGATAAAAAGCATTACAATTTGAATGGTATTAACGTCTTTGTTTTTCCATTTTACAGGTAATTTATCAGGAAGTTTAGCTAAATCAAAACGCAGGATTAAGCACATTGATTCCCCTGTTTCTATACTTAATTCATGTATATACAAATTATCTAATGGCGGTTCAATATTTTCGTATATACGACAAATCCCTTCTTTATTTTCTATGTATTCAAACCACATTTTTATTAATTGCTTATTATATAGATAATGTTTCCTGCTATAACGACTACTACACTGACGTAGATTAACCTAAAAAAAACAAAACTGTCACTAATGGTTGTTGTTCTAACTCTTTGTGCTACAAAGAGTTATGAATAGTGGTGTCATTAACTATTATAATCTATCCACCAATTTATAATTGCTATCATCCAAATTATAGCAAGCAATAGGTAAAAGGAACTAATATAACGATTTATTTTACCACCAAATTTAAAAATACAAAATGCAATAGGCAAAAGTCCCAAAGGACTACTTAGAGAAAAGAAAAATAGACTTTTATTTATTGTATCTGCTAGAGGGAGTAAATTCATATAGTCTGTATATTCAAGTGAAATGTTGAAAATTACATACTTACGAAAAATAAAATAATATCCATTAAGAACTGTATATCCATAGATAGTAATTAAGCCTAACGAGTGAATAAGAATTTTGAATATTAATTTCATGACTTTATTTAAATCTAAGTGTGAGCGTTATTGTTTGTAGTGGTTTTGGTTAAATGAACAATATCAATTTAATATCCTTCCAATCAAGTTAGCAGTTAACGTTTTAATATACAAAGCTCATTCAGTAAATAACATAAAACTACCTTAAAAAAATAAGTGGTTTTGAGATACTTTTTGTTCACAACCATAGGTTTGTTTTTCGGCTGGAAGCCTTGTAATAGTCGTCACTCGTTAGAAACGAGCGACTGCGTGTGAAACAAGCGACTACGTGTACCAGTCAACAAGCAAATATTATTCACTAACTCACAACTCACTCAATCACCACTCACTCAATCACTCATTCACAACTCACTCAAACACAATTCACTAACTCACAACTCACTCATTCACTAACTCTCTAACTCACAACTAGTTCACAAATATTCTACAAACAACTTGCAAAATCAATTATAACGCTTACATTTGTATTCAACTTTGTTGAATGATGGTAAACAGCATAAAACAAAGTGTCCAATATTGAATATATGGCGACAGATGAACCCAATAATATTAATATCGGAGACCGCATTCGGATATTAAGAACTAACCAAAAAAGAACCTTGCAGGAGGTAGCGGATGGAAGCGAATTGTCGAAAAGTATGATCTCGAAAATTGAGAACAACAAAACGATTCCTTCTGTGGCGGCACTCATCAAAATTGCTAATACGTTGGGGACTAATATTTCTAGTCTGCTAGAAACGGAGGCGTTTTTGAATGCCATCCTCACGACCAAACAAAAAGCGGAGGACAACCTCAGACAAACCGACAAGGGCTATTTCTTTTATCCCTTCGGACAGGAATATCACCAAAAGAAAATGCAACCGATGCTGTTTGTGGCTAGAAAAG
Source organism: Arcicella sp. GW458-12-2-14-TSB2 (assembly GCF_059423785.1). Taxonomy (NCBI): domain Bacteria; kingdom Pseudomonadati; phylum Bacteroidota; class Cytophagia; order Cytophagales; family Flectobacillaceae; genus Arcicella; species Arcicella sp. GW458-12-2-14-TSB2. The sequence continues at coordinate 8,750 of NZ_JBWKYN010000009.1, forward strand.
GGGAGGTGAAACCGCACCTATTGCACCACGAGGGCGAAGAGTTTATTTATATCATCAGTGGCGAAATGAAGATGACGGTAGGCGAAATCGACTATCACCTCAAAACAGGGGATAGCCTATATTTCAACTGTCTGCAAAAACATGGCATTATGCCTATTTCAGAGGAGGTACATTATTTGGATATATTCGTATAGATAGTTGCGTTAGTTTATTGACATTTTTAAGAAGATAATTACTAACATCTCTTATTCCTAGCGAGGGACTTAAGTCCCTCGCTAGGAATATAGGGACAGGTAAATCGTTTTTCAGCATAACAATACATAAACCAATCATTAAAATATTAACATTTTTAAATCAATAACTATGCTCTTAAGAAAAACATCATTATTGCTATTGTTGGCAGCCCAATCTGTGGGGATGTGTGTATAATTACCAACATCTCTTATCCCTAGCGAGGGACTTAAGTCCCTCGCTAGGGATATAGGGACAGGTAAATCGTTTTTCGGCGTAATAAATACATAAACCATATCATTAAAATATTAACATTTTTAAATCAATAACTATGCTCTTAAGAAAAACATCATTGTTGTTATTGTTGGCAGCCCAATCTGTGGGAATGTCTGTCCCAGCCTTGGCTCAGGAACAGTCCCCTGTGGCTATTCAGGTGGATTTAGCCAAGACCAAAGCGCCCATGAAACCCATTTGGGCTTGGTTTGGCTATGACGAACCCAACTATACTTATATGAAAGATGGCAAGAAATTGCTCTCGGAAATCTCGCAACTTAGTAAAATACCAGTCTACGTCAGGGTACACAGCTTGCTCGTAACAGGCGACGGCACGGCGGCTTTGAAGTGGGGTTCTACCAATGCTTACACCGAAGATGCGAACGGAAATCCTATTTACGACTGGACGATTGTCGATAAAATCTTTGATACTTTCATCGAGCGTGGCATGAGACCCATCGCCCAGATAGGCTTTATGCCAGAGGCATTGTCGAGTCATCCAACGCCCTATCGTCACCACTGGAAGCCGGGAGATAACTACAACGACATCTATACGGGCTGGGCATATCCGCCAAAAGACTATAACAAATGGGCTGAATTAGTGTATCAATGGGTGAAACATTCGGTAGCAAAATATGGTCAGAAAGAGGTAGAAAGCTGGTATTGGGAGCTTTGGAACGAACCCAACATTGGCTACTGGAAAGGCACGACCGAAGAATATATCAAGCTGTATGACTATTCGGCTGATGCTGTAAAACGTGCTTTGCCATCCGCCAAAATCGGTGGGCCAGAAGTAACTGGGCCAGGGTGGGACAAGTCGGCGACCTTCTTAAAGACCTTCCTCGACCACGTAACCAAAGGTAAAAACTACGTAACAGGCAAAACGGGTTCGCCCTTGGATTTCATAACTTATCATGCCAAAGGCGGACCGAAAGTAGTGGACGGTCATGTACAAATGAACATGGGTACGCAATTGCGAGACCTTGACAAAGGCTTTGAAATTGTGGCATCGTATCCAAGCTTGAAAAAACTCCCAATCATCATTGGCGAGTCTGACCCAGAGGGATGTGCGGCTTGTTCTGAAGACCTAAACCCACAAAATGCCTACCGTAATAGTACGATGTATTCAAGCTACACGGCGGCATCATTTGCCAGAAAATACGAATTGGCGGAGGCCAGAGGCGTAAACCTTTTGGGAGCTGTAACATGGGCATTCGAGTTTGAAGACCAAGCATGGTTCCGTGGTTTCCGTGATTTGGCGACCAACGGCGTGGATAAACCCGTGCTGAATGTGTTCCGTATGTTTGGCATGATGGAAGGCAATAGGGTAGAGGTTACGCAAAATTTGGCTTATGATTTCAAAAAAGTACGTGACGAAAGTGTGCGTGGCGAGGCCGATATCAATGCGGTGGCTTCAAAAAGTACCAATTCGGCAGGCGTGATGGTCTGGAATTATCATGATGACAATGTTCCAGTAGCAGATGCTAGGGTAGAGGTGACGGTAAAAGGTTTGCCAGCCCTAAAAGTACAGCTATTTCACTATCGTATTGACAAGGAAAACAGCAATGCGTATGAAGTTTGGAAAAGCATGGGGTCGCCAAAACAGCCTACAGCCGAGCAAATCAAGGTATTAGAAAAAGCAGGACAATTGCAATTGCTAACCTCGCCAGAATGGATTAATACTAAAAACGGACAAGCCCTGATCAAAATGAAATTGCCTAGACAGGGCGTATCATTTTTGAGCTTTAGGTGGTAAGAATAAATGCTTGTAGCACGAGTTTCCAACTCGTACATGATTTCACGAGTTGAAAACTCGTGCTACAAAGGTTATCGTTATTAGTTCGTAGGAGAATCTACGACCAAAGGCGTTGTAGCACGAGTTTCCAACTCGTGCATGATTTCACGAGTTGAAAACTCGTGCTACAAAAGTTATCGTTATCAGTTCGTAGGAGAATCTACGAACACGGATTAGATAGCAAACCACCCACCTATTTTATCAACAAACAATTCTTCATTAAATCCATCGCATATTTAATATACCCCGTTTCTACAGTCTTCTTACCATTAATGATAGCATAGAAAGTATTCACCTGAGATGCTTGCAGGGATAAATGCTTCATCATCGAATCGCGGAACCGCCCCGACCTGAATTTTGCATTACGGCCCCGTTGGAGGGTCTTCCATTGTGCAGTAAGCATGGCGGGTACAAAATCTTTGTCTTCCATCAGTTAAATATTAGTATCGAAAACAAAATTAAGGAAGAGTTTTTGAATTATTGGTGGAGATGACAGTAATTCACTTGGTAGGGACGTATTGCATACGTCCTAATGCTGTATTGGTTTATATTACGATAAAGGACGTATGCAATACGTCCCTACCGTTTGTTGGGGTTACAGTCCTGCCGTATAATAAGTTTTTTAATGGAAAGCTTAATAATTTTTATGGTTCAATTATGAGTTTTAATACTTTTGAGACATACTTTTTAGAATATAAAATCTAAACTATAAGACGATGGTAAAGAAAGTTAAAATTGACCCTGCAGGACAAATGGTCGCTGTTAAAATAACCTTTGAAGGTTTGATTATAGCCTCGTATCAGTACGTGCTTTGGGAAGCCCAGAGTAACCAAATACTAGAAAAGAAAGATGGGAATAACCAAAATCCATTTGATGATACTTATTCACTGCCTTTGCCAGTAGCAAAGAATGTTGGTAGAATAATAGATGTAAGAACAAGATTTGTAGGGTTGGATACAGATATATCTAAAGAATACACCATCAGTGTAGCTGTTTTTCAAAATGGAAAAATGATTGATGAGGCTGTTGATAAAGGAGCAATAACGGGTAATAGTCAATTGTCACAGATATATATAATACTTGTTTGAAAGCTAAACCAAATAATGATATGAAAAATAAGCTATTACTTTTGATGATGCTTGCTTTGCCAATTATTGGCTTTTCTCAAACAAAAGAAGATTCTTTGCTAGTCAAAGATTTTAAAACCAATTTTGCAATTCCTGACTTGCCCGCTTTTAATATTTTAGGCAATTCGCCGAGTGATATATTACGACCAAGTGATGTAAAAGCATTATCTATTTTAGCTTCTGAATTTTATAATGGTTCGTCTATTATTGTTCCTAAATCATTTTCAATGGAAGTCGCTCCATTTTTATTAGCCAAAAGTAACAGCCTTACGCTTCATGATTATGAAAAGAATAAAGTATGGTATAGCTTTCGGGTATCGTTAGGAACAAATACGACAACATCCAACGATATGAAATATTCAAATTTAGCAATCGGAGCCAGACTTACTTTAATTGATAAGGGTGATTTAAAAAATGATGAAAAGTTTAAAGATAAGCTATTTGAGAGTACCAAGATTGAGGTGGAAGTAGAAAATATATTGAAAAAAGAATTTCTTAAAATTAATAATAAATTGCTTATTGAGGTTATAAGTGATTCATCCTTAAACAATAAAATGAAGGCCTATATTTCTATTAATAAGTTACAAAGGACTAAAGAACTCAAATTATCCTACATTGAAGATATATCAAAACTTAGAGAAGAGTTTAAGCAACAGAACTGGAATAAAGAAAAACTGGAATTTGCCTATGCCTATTTAGGTGCTTCGCCAGATAGTTTAATTAAAAATATACAAACAAAAAAGCACGCTGCTTGGGGTACTTTGGCTGTACCAGTTAAAAAATGGGGGCAATTGTTAGTGGGTATAAACTATTCATATATGTTTGCTGATAGTTTAAATAAACAGACGGATAAAACGGTGAATTATGAATACAATACCTTTTCAGCATCATCACGCTTATATTTTGGCTCAAACCGTGTTAAAGGGTTTGTAGAAGGGCAGTACAAATTCATTAGTTTAGATAGTAAAAGAGATGCATTTCTTAATGCGGGCGGAGAGTTTAATATAAGAGACGGGATATGGCTAGTGGTAAATGCAGGCGTCAATTGGCATGACCTTGGTAGTTCAAATAGCAAATCAGGATTTTATTCAAGTTTAAATCTAAGGTTTACTTTACCAGAAAATTTTAAGATGAATTAAGCGCAGTCGCTCCTTTCTAACGAGTGACGACTATTCTAAGGCTTCCAGCCTAAAACAAATTACTCATGGCATGGCTTCCCCAATTGGCAGCCATGCCATGAGTATAAATCACGATAATTCAATTAAAGGTAGCGAAAATATCAAATGCTAATAGCCTAAAGAAGTCTCTTATACTTACGTTTCACTGTACTAGAATTTTTAAAGCAAGTTATTATCTGAGCTAAAATATCATCCTTGAGTTGCCCAATAATTTTATAATCTATGTTTTCAATAGGATAAATGTCAAGAAGAGTCGTTGTTTCAAAATCATCAAGTTGATTTCCATATACAAATGTATGTTTAGAGAAAGCCCAACCGTTGGTAGCTATAGGGTTTCCTGCAGGAAAAAAATAGCAATTAAAGTTAGCCTCTATTATTTCAATACAACAATCAGTATTGGTTAAGTCAATATAAGCAGGAACATAGTCTTGGCTACTAGGCAGGCTTGCTAGTACGGCTGTGTCATTAATGACCTTTATAACAATAAAGTATTTAGTTTTTGCAGGAGCCCCATTTCTAAAATAAAAAGGGGTATAAAGTAAAATATTGCCTTCAGTAAACACCAGTTTATAGTTTTAATGAACGAGAAACATTTAAAAACTCCCGATGTTGCAGGTATATTTCTTTTTTGTAGTCATCCCCTTCCAACAATCTTGAAAAATCAATCTCAATCTCAGTATTATTAAGTTGCTTATTCTCTAGCAAATCTAATACATTATTTTCTTTGGCAGTTTTATACCACAGCGAGTGCTCTCTATGGGTGAGTTTCACTAATTGTTCGGCAGTGTAGTTTTTGAAAGTGTCTATCACTAAATCTATCACAGCCATTTCGTTGTCAGAAAACTCATCATCAGAGAACGCTTTATTCGGGAAAATATAGCTATTCCCGTCTCTCTCTTCCCTTTTAATATACTCGTTTAAAAGAATAGGATTGGATGACAAATCAATGAAAATATCCTTTGTAACTGGCCCATACATCCAAACAAAAAACTTTAAGTTCAAAATCGGAAGTCCAAATTTTTTAACTGATGTTTCTTCAATCAAGTAAATGAGTTTGAGTGCTTTAGTTTTTGAAAGGAGAGGGATTTTCTCAGAAAGGTATATAATAGTATTCCCGATTTTATCTATTTCCTCTTTTGTATATGTAAAAAAAAGGTTCATAGTCTTATCTGTTGGGTAAATCATTATACAAAATTACGGCTAATTATAAATAACACAATATAAACAACGCTTTTCTTTTATAAAAATTGCTGTGTCACTCCCCGCTGTCGCTCGTTCTAACGAGTGACGCCTATCCTAAGGCTTCCAGCCTAAAACAAATTCTTGTTTTTGTACCTTCTGTTTTATTGGTGGAGATGACTGTAATTCACTCGGCAGGGACGTATTGCATACGTCCTTTATTCCCATTGTTTTATGCTGCCGACCGTCCCCATTCCTATACTATATGCTTGGTATTTCAGCACTTAATACGCTTTTTATTCATTAAAATACAAAAAATAGATATTTATACCTACTTGTTCCATCATAAATCAGGTATTTATATGCTGTTTTGGAGAATATAAGGATAGTAAGTTTGTATGGTAATATTACAAGGGGAGTTCAGCAACCCCTTTATCAAACGAGGTACCTAGCCAAACCTTATGACTAGAAAAATAACTATCAAAAACAACACAATCTCATGAGCCAACAACCATCTCTTCCGAATTCAACAGCAGGTCTTTACAATGCCCTCTGTGATGCATTGCACATAAGCAATCAACAATTTCAAATGATTCAAGGTGTTTTGCCAGTGCAAACCACTCCTGAAGGCGTCTATAATTTTGTGGATGGTATTCCGCCTGAATCTGTCGCAACTTTGTACACCAACAACCCTATTAATGGGTTAAATGGTAATATGCAGATTGTCATCAGTGATGCCAAACCTAGCTTTTTGAGTAAGCTTGCTGAAAATAATTATTTCAACCCTAAATATTGGGTGGATGGCAATATTGGCACCGACCCTATCTATGCCCCAGCCTTTGCTGATTTGTATAATCAGGTAAATGCGGGGTCGTCGGCAACTATTTATTTTGATTCTGCCACCGCTAATAGCGATATTAGCTCGTCGTGGGCTAAAAGTACTAGCTCAGCAGGTGTAGGTTTCTGGGGAACATCGTCGAGTTCTGTTTCTACAGAATTAAACGAGAAAGCATCGTCTTCGAGAATTACTGTGACGATTACCCTTAATAAATATGCCTATTTGCAAGTACGTGCAGGTGGCTGGTTTACACAAGGTTTCTTTACTGATCAATACAAAAATCCAAGCAAATGGACTGGTGGACAGGATGCTTGGGATCAAGTATTCGGCCCTAGTGGGTCGTGCCAAAATGTTTCGAATCAGGTATTGTTAGTAAATGGTTATACCATCACTACAACATCGTATGCTTCTTATTCTGAATACGATTTCCAACAGATTCAAAAAAGTAGTCAGACCAACGTATGGCCGTTCTATACGTCGTCATCTAATTCAATTGCCACACAAAGTCATTCGTATAATGCCGACCAAACCATTACTACTACTATCGGTTGTAATCCGGGTAGCCTACAAATTTTCGGTATGGGTGTTATTCCTACCAGCTTTGCGATGGGTGGTGTTAGCCACTCAAGATTAATCTAAGGTTGTAGGAAACCGAGGCCAGTTTAAAGACACACTTACATCAATAACCAAAACTTCCTGCATCAGTGGCGGCTGATGCAGGCAAGTTGAACAAAGGGTGTAATAGTCGTTAAACTTGCCTCTTTGCTTTATCAACCAAATGGGAGCGTAGCATTGCTGTATTTCACAATTAATCTAAGCAGATGATGAAAAATGAATATGAAAATTTGATATTTGATGGCATTGCCTCGGGGCTTTCGCTGGATATTGCCAACCTAAGGCTGTTTCCAGTGGTGTCTGTCCTGCCTGATAATGATGCCGATTTGTTTACATTGCTTGATATTGTTCCTGGTAGTGGCTTAATTTTTAAAACGAATGATGTTCCGAATTTTAGTGCGATATACTGGGAATTGCTCGAAGCTCAAAAGCCATCAATGATGAACAATTTGGCCATTACCAATTACAAGAAAAAGCAATATTGGATAGAAGGTCCTTCGACTAAGGAGGTACCTATTTATACGCCAAGCTGTAGCGATGTTAAGAATTCGATAGCCAGAGGTTCGTCAGTTGACATCACCATTGACTCTTCTAACTATCCTCCACTGGATGTTTCCCTTTTCCCTTCCTACCCAAGTATCGTATTAAACCATACGTTCCTCAGCTTTAACAGAGTTGCCAATGGTGAGCGGTTTATCCTCAAACTACATTTTGATAATACAGTCAACTTGCCCATAAGGGCTGCGGGGTGGTTCTCAAGTGGTGCTTTTAACTCCGCTTATCACAACCAAGATGCATGGGTTCAGGGGGGCGACAAAGTTACATGGGACGAGCTGTTTGGAAAAAATGGTATCCTAAAATATATTAATAGTGGTTTGTTAGTAGCGATGGGTATCACTATTGAGCTACAGGTGTTTGGGAATTATGATGAAAACGTAGTAAAAGCCTTACAAAATAACCCTGACCTCACGGTGTGGCCTTTTTACTTAAATTCTGAATACCTCACCCAAACCGTAGAACGCTGTGATGACGAAAGCGTAAAGATTACGATAAGTACTGACCAAAACGAAATCTTTATGTTGGGGATGCAAGTAGCAAGCGTGAGTGGGCTGATGAATTGAGTCCCGCAGTCGTTCGCTTCCAACGAGTGACGACTATTAGAAGGCTTCCAGCCTAAAAACAAAGGCGAAATGCTTAATTCACACAGTAGGGACGTATTGCATACGTCCCTGCCCCTCCGCAGTCGCTCGTTTCCAACGAGTGACGACTATTAAAAGGCTTCAAGCCTAAAAACAAAGGCGAAACGCTTAATTCACACAGTAGGGACGTATTGCATACGTCCTTTTATACGTCCCTACTGTGCCCACCGCAGTCGTTCGTTTCCAAGCGAGTGACTGCGGAATAATGCGTTGCATTTTTGCAATGTAACATTGCAGTACACACTGACATAGTCTAAGACTACGCCAAGCGGGGGCAAAATCCGAAGACCGAAATCCGAAGACCAAAATCCGAAGACCGAAATCCGAAATCCGAAGACCGACAGCCAAAACCCGACAGCCATCCCTCAAAATTTCATCATTTAATACCGTTTTTAGGCATTAAAATAGTAAAACCAGATATAAATACCTGCTTTTTGCCAACATAAAACAGATATTTATACCCTGTTTTATTGAGCCCAACTATGATACATTTGTATAAGTAATATTACAAGGGAAATTCGGCACTCATAAACAAATAGATGGTGTCATCATCTAGGTGTTATGATACCACTCACTTGTAAACCTGTGGAGTCCAGAAGCCACTTTAATAAACGGGGCGTTACGGAAAAGCCAAACGAGTACGAAAAAAAAACCTTTTACTTTTTTAAACTATGGAAAATACCCTACAAACACAAGAAGACGTTGCTGAGATCAATCAAACCACGAGTGGGTTTCAATTTAGAACGCCTGCTGCCATTCAAGATTTTACAGATAATCCAGCGAAACAAGAAGCGATGAATCAGTTGTGGAGTGCCAACCTTGATGGTTTTACCCAGCAAGGAATGTTGAGCAACCCGTGGAATACAATCAATACGCCACCTACGACCAACTATTATAACCCTGTTCAGAATAACCCAAGCAGTGCTACCGCGAATGTGCTTTGGAGTGCATTTCCGGGCAGATTAGCCTATAATTACCCAACGGCTACGCAAGCTAGCTTAAATCAAATGGCAGATACGGGCGTGATGCCTGCACCGATTTCGGATAATCCATGTGGTGATACTGGAAATTCCGTTCCGTATTTCCCTTATGGCCCCAGAGGTTGGCAAGATGAGTATTGCGAATGGGCAGTTACTAGAAACGCGGCTGGAAAAATTACTAGAATAGACTTCACCTGCGAAAACCCTGAATATTGGAATAGCTTGTGGCTGATAGACCCTAATAAAGTTTTGGCATTGTATCAAAGCATTTTAGGTAAACCACAAATCACTTTAGCAGACCTAAGCGTGCCTAATATCACTGACCCCATCACCCAAGGGCCTGTTTATAACCCCCTTAATATTTGGAATAGTGGTCCCGTTTCAAGTGCTACACAAGGCGGTGCCATCCACCTTACCAGTACGCCCAATACTTTGCAAACAGAAATAGGACTTGCTACGGCTGCAACCGTTCAACGCAATAACGCTGATGGTACTACCTCGTGGCCATCAAGCCAATATAATGCCCTCCTTTGTGATGCCCAGTATGGACAAAAACATAGAAACAGCGACCCCAACATTGGCGGTACTGTAAACAGTTTTGTAACAGCAGCCAATGTAGTAACCTTAGCAGACCCTCCGGGGTTATACATCCAGATGCCTGATTTTGCTGGCAATAATTATGAAGCTCCCAACGGCGACGACCCTTCTGCTTATTGGACGATTGTAAGAGGGTCAGAAACACTCAATAGTCAGGATGGAACAAAATTGCCGGGCAATTTTATCTTGCATGCCGTGTATGAAGTGCCTGCCGACAAGGACTATACCGTAAGTGATATTACCATTAATGGAAGTCCTATCGAGTGGGGTTCGCAGGTGGCGGCTACCTTTAAAATGCAAATCGTAGCGAGTGCCTATGCAGGTACAAAACCCGCAGGATATGACCCCGTAGCGGATACAGACCCAGCCGATACGTTTGCACAACCAATTCAATTATTTTACGAAAGCTATTTTAACCAAGTATATAATACCAGTGTTCCGAACCCAGTAGATAATCCTATTTCTCTATTGAGTAATAGCACATTTATTCCTCCGACTGTTTTTATTGGTGCAAGCTCGATACAAATGGTGCTTATCTGTGGCACGATTACTTATACCGATGGAGAGCCATCAACCTATCCGACAGTCAGCTTTACCAACTCGGGAGTAACGGCGACGGTGACGGCGGTGCAAAATAATATTTATTATGCCGTTCCGGGGAATAGCAAGCCAAGTGAGAACTTTGCCTTATACCTGACGGTCGCAGTAAGTGAAAATGCCTCTGCGGGAGTAACAGGGGTGTATGTTACCAATCAAGGACAGGTGCTTAGTCAAGCCATGCCCGCATTACTTTCTGTATTACCTATCACGGTGCAAGCGGCGATTGAATGGCAAAACACTGGGGTACAAGTAGAGCCGTCGAGCTTGTTATCAATTGCTTATGTGAGTGGCTTATGGACGGCCAATCCTCAAGACAATAATGGGCAGTTGTATAATGCGAATGGTACGCCAAGCAATATTCCAGCAAAAGCAGGCTATACCATGCCGGGGCAAAACGAGGGCTCTTTAATCGGGAAAGTAGGGGATACCGTGTTTTTTGTGGGCATGGGTACGACCATTCCATCCAATCTTTCGGGCGAATTATTACTATGTATCAACGATGATTTGAATGGCATTTACGGACAAGGATTTGCGGATAATGAAGGTAGTATTATCGTGAAGGTTACTAGTCTGTAGGTTGTCAACCTCACGCCTAACGGCAGCGGCCGACCGCCGTTGGGGTGAGGTTTTCAGTAATATCACTAACACAACGCTCTTAATGGCTCATTGTATCAAATGAACTTACCTGATATGACTATAAAAAAGATGAAGAAGGTATGGCTATTACTTATTCTTCCAATCATATTTATCAATATGATTCCGTCTAATAATAAAAAAATACAGCAAAATGCCTTTGTATCGGCATCCGATTCGTGCGACTGCTATTCAACGAGTTCCCTTTACAACATTCAGGTATATTTTAACAATAATGTACCGGGTGATTTGAAGGCATTCAACAATCAATCACAGGCTGATTGTTTTGCTTGGCAAGAATTCATCTCCTTGAATTGGCCAGTGAATACAAGTAGTAGTTTTGGAACGCCTTACGATTTAGCACCAGTACAATGGGAAACGTATATGCCCCGAGAAGTTTTGTTCCAAGACCAAGGCGTAAAACCTCCAGTTTGGGGAACGTTGGTGTCGGATAAATATGCGAAAAAGTTCAAGACACAACGCTTGCTCATGAACAAAATGAGTACAAAATTATTAACGTTTACCAGTAAGATTGATAATTCAGACTCGCTCAATACCTTTAGTGCAGATCAAGCAGCCCCACAGGGAAAACCAAGTTGGCTGGGCAGTCAGAACGGCAAGAATGTTTGGTATGAAATTCTGCTTAATAAAGATTATTATGATTTTGTGGTTCAGAAAGGCTATTATAATGCCGCCATTCAGCACGATTCCGTAAAGGCAGGGCATCCCATCAATTTCCCTCAGGGAGTTTATCATAGTAAAGTAGGTGCCATAGAATTAAAAGCAGCTTGGATGGAAGTACCCAACCCACAGTCACCACAGTGGGCAAGGTATAAATTATCACGTGCCACCGTATTAGACCCTTCGACCAACCAATTAAGGACAACGACCGTAGCCCTAGTAGGATTGCATATTTTACACAAAACCACCAACCAACCCACATGGGTTTGGGCTACTTTTGAACAGGTAGATAATGCACCAACAAGTACGACGGTAGGCAGTCCGCCCTATGGTTATAATTTTTACAATGCTAATTGTACGGCCAAGCAAGTAACAATAAAGACAGCCACAGGCGATTCGGTAGTGACGGTTTCGTGTACTCCCAATCAGTCACCCCCATATTATTTGAATCAGGCCGCACCAGTGCCTATCCAAATCACTAGGAGCAACCCTATTGATCCAAACGATGCTGCACCAATAAACCAACGAATGCAAAGTAATATCAAGAAAGTATATCCCAATTCGGTTTGGCAATATTATGAGCTAGTAGATGTAATATGGTCACAAAGTGTTCAAAAAGACCCTACCACGCCGATTGATGCACCGAGAAAATTAAATGCGTCATCGATGCAGAGTGGCGTTCCAACTGTTGCCAACACAACCTTAGAAAGCTACGTCCAGAAAACAAATACCTGTACCAGTTGCCATGTTTATAGTACGATTGCCCCTTATCCCTTAGATAGCATCAACAATGATATTTTTGGAGATTTTAGTTTTGCCATTAGCTTTGCCAAGTATAAAACAACTTTTACAAAACCGTCTAGTAGTAACCTAAAAACCCCGCATCCAGATTTGAAAAGTTTGAAAAAGACCATGAAAAAAGTGGCTATTCAATACTAGAGAAAAGGTGTGGGAATTAATTAATCCTTTTTCTTAGTTGGTGAATTCATTCACTAGCTAGGAGAAAGGATTTTTGTTTTTTCGCCTTTGGTGGTATTTTCACCGCCAAATTATGCCTCAGCCACGACATATTTTTTGATAAATAGTGCGTTGCTTTCGCACTTGTTGTTGGGGAACGAATGCTAACAAGGAGGGGAAACTCTTATATCTAGCGAGGGACTTAAGTCCCTCGCTAGATATAAACACGTTGATTATCAATTGTTTATATGCTTTTCGCCTTTGGTGGTGTTTTCACCACCAAGTTATGCCTCAGCCACTTCATATTTTTTGATAAATGGTGCGTTGCTTTCGCACGTGTTGTTGGAGAATGAACGCTAACAAGGGGGGAAACTCTTATATCTAGCGAGGGACTTAAGTCCCTCGCTAGATATAAAAACGTCGATTATCAATTGTTTATATACTTTTTTGCCCAAGGCTGGTGTCTTCACCACCAAATTATGCCTACTCCACGTTAAATAGTTTTGATGAATAGTGCGCGTTGCTTTCGCACTTGTTGTTGGAGAACGAACGCTAACAACGGGGGGGGATTTTTATATCTAGCGAGGGACTTAAGTCCCTCGCTAGATATAAAAATGTTGATTATCAGTTGTTTATATACTGGTGGGTAATCAATAGGGCTAGAAGCCTTGTAATAGTCGTCACTTGCTTGGAAGTGAGCGACTGCGGAGAGCAATCCCGAAGGGATGAAATATTGATAGCTTATACCCTACCACCACCATTTACAATAATTTGCTGACCATTTACCCAAGCTCCTGCTGGACTAGCAAGGAATGCCACTACCCCTGCGATGTCCTCTGGTTCGCCCATTCTTCCTAGGGTCATTGCTTGCCCAATCCTTTCCAATTCTTCTTTTGAAACCTCTTTTTCCATTAAAGGAGTCTTTGTTGGACCGGGGAAAACACTATTCACTGAAATTTGACGATGACCAAGTTCCTGTGCCAATATTTCAGTAACTACTTTGCCAGCGGCTTTACTAGGAGCATAAATACCAAGACCCGCTGCTGGATAAAGTGAGCTTGTGGAAGAAATCTGAATAATTCGTCCACCATTCCTAACGTGTTTAGCCGCCTGTTGCAACACAAAGTAGGTCCCTTTATAATTTACCGCATTGATACGGTCGAAGTCAGCTTCCGTAACATCAGCAATAGGAATACCCATGACCGCAATACCAGCATTGGCTACTACAATATCAATACCGCCAAATGCCGTAGTGACATCATTAAATAGCTTAGTGATTTCGGCTACCGAACTAACATCTGCTTGAAATCTTATGGCTGAACCCCCAGCTTCTTTGATTTCATTCACTACTTCATCGGCTTGTTGGGGGTTCCCCATGAAATTAACGGCTACTGCAATGCCGTCTTGTGCTAAACGGATGGCAATAGCACGACCGATACCTGTTGCTGCACCTGTTATTAATGCCACTTTTTTTGTTGATACTGTCATGATTGCTTAATGTTTACCCCCAAAATTTGCCTTTTTGTTAATAGAAGCAGTACTGTTACTTCCTGCAAATGCTAGTATTTTCATGGTCTTCGTTTTATTTTGTCAATCTAATTTTTCCGTATTTTCCAGCATGAAAATCCCGATAGGCATCTGCTATTTCGCCTTGGGTGTTCATCACAAAAGGACCTTCGGCTACTATAGGCTCTGTATATTCTTCACCACCAAAAAGTAATATATCTATGGCTACGTCGGATGTGTTTTTTAGCTCAATTTCACCTGCTTCTCTATCAAATTCTACAAACTCTCCTTTTTGAAATTCGGTATCATTTAATACCGCATTTTGTGTGGGTAAAAAAGCTGCGACTTCAATTTTATCTTTTATTTCAAGCGAAAATTGTTTCCCTGCATTCAAATGGACATGATACAAAAACTGCGCTGAATAATTTGGAATAATTGAACTCAATTCTTCGTACTTGCCTACAACTACCTTTATCCATCCGTCTTGGTTAGGTAATGTTTTTATAGGTACTTCATTGGCTTGAATCGCTATGTGGGCAGGTTTTTCTGCTTTGTTTTTTGCAGGTAAGTTGAGCCAAAACTGAAGACCGTGTATATATTTACTATCCGTTTGGCTATCATAATTAAAATTCTCATCGTGGATAATTCCATTGCCTGCTTTCATCCATTGTGCCCCGCCCGAATATATTTTGCCAGTATTCCCAGCACTATCAAAATGTTCCACTTCACCTTGAAGCACATACGTCAACGTAGCAATGCCCCGATGCGGATGAGCCCCCATGCCATTTTTAGTGATGATTTCCTTGATGGCAGGTGCGACATAATCCAGAAACACAAAAGGCCCAACTTTGTCGGCGTAGCGATTGGGCAACATTCTACTGATACTTAAAGGGCCTAAATCGGCACTACTTCCTTTTGTTGAAAAACTTGTTTGCTTTTTCATAACTATATGTTTTGATGGTGTAAAATTGCACCCGAACGAAGCCCTAAAACGATGAGATTTGATAAAAAAAAGCGTTGACATATATCAACGCTTTTTGAAATTTGTTTAAAACCATACCTTTTCAACTTGATATCACTTATTCAGCAAAACTACCACCGCTCATTGCTTTCATAAAAGCTTGCGGATTCCAGTATTCACGGTAGTTTACAATAAGCCCATCACGGAAAGTTACAAAAGTGGCATAGCTCATTTCATAAGGATTGCCATTGCTAATTACTACACCCGATGCACTCCATTCAGCAATGGCCACGTTCGCATCATCAGTAGCATAGATTTTTAAGGTAGGGATAGATTTTACATCTATAAAACTTGGGTAGTTACGTAAGTATTCATAAAGCGCTTCACGACCTTCAAACCTTGCAGGCGTACCTTCTGGGGCAAAAGGAAATTCGGCAACTACATCCTCCGCACAAAGCGATGACCACCCTTTCATATCCTTGGCAAGAAATGTATCTAAACTATTACGAAGAAGTTGAGTAGCTGCTGTGTTTGTTGTATTTTCCATTTTATTGAAATTTAATATTTTTTCATTATTGATTTAACGATACAAAATTGCATCATAGGCAAGCCCTGCAACGATGAGATATGATAAAAAAAACCGTTGACATTTATCAACGGTTCTGTAAATCAAGCTTTAAAATGGAAAACTACTTCATCGCTTGTTTTCTGATTCTGCTTAAAGTTTCTTTGGTAATACCCAAATAAGAAGCAATGATGTGTTGCGGAAATCGTTGGATAAACTGGGGGTGATTATCTGCAAATTCTTCATAACGTTTTTCGGCAGTATTACTAATAGTAGAGTTTAGTCTTCGTTGGTTAGCAATGGCATTTCTTTCGTCCATGAGTCTTATCATTTTTACCAATGCAGGTATTTTTTCCATTAAATCCAGCATTTCGGCTCTTGTAATAATAAGCATTTCGGTATCTTCCCAAGCATCAATATTATAATTCGAAGGCGTAAGCATAATAGAACTTTCACGGTCGCCTGCCCAATAGTTTTCGATGTAGAGGTGTACTATATGTTCCACCCCTTTGTCATCTACACTGTATTGTCGCATCGCACCTTTTACAATAAAACCAACGTATTTACAGACATCACCTTCTTGCAAAAAGTATTGTTTCTTCCTTAGCTTTTTGGGTTGGAAAGTCGCTTCAATTAAGGATTCTTCTTCGCTTGTAAGGGGTAAATTAGCATATTGGTTGATGTATGCCAAAAGGTTTTTGTACATTGGTTTTGATGATTAAATTACGCAGATGCAAAGGTATAAATAATGTTTCGTAATTGTTTGTTCATGGCATCGTTGCTACGTTAGTATTAGTCTAAGACCACGCCAGTGGAGGGGTGAATAACAATCTTACTCATGGCACGACTTCCAGTGAATTAGAAGTCATGCCATGAGTGTTTTTAAAACCTATTCATATCTATTAGGTCATAACGAAATCTTCTGTTTTGGGGAAGGAATGCATTACTTGCTGAATAATATCAGGGATGGGGTTAAGTAGTTTGCGTGTACTGGTATCAAGCCAAGTGCCGTCTAGCGTTAGTGTGGCACAAACTTTATTTTCTGTATTGAGGAAAAGATGCCTAATCGTCCATCTAGAGGCATCGGCATTCAGTTTTGCCATTTTGGCTTCTATGGATATGTCTTGTCCTATTCTGATTTCTTTTCTGAAAACACATTCTTCACGAAACAGGATTGGACCAAAATTGTTGGTCTGCATTACATCGAGCGTCAAGCCGAGTTCTGTCAGGATTTCAACCCTTTGCTGTGCGCCAAAATCATAATAAACACTGTGCCTTACATGAAAGTTAGGGTCTAGGTCGGCCCATCTGATGGCTATTTTTTTGTTGAATGAAGTCATAATTATCTGATTAATGTATAAATTTAGTAAAACTAAACACTATGATATACATTTTCATTACAACACTCGTTGTTTTCATCTGCTGGACTTTCTCATTTTATCATTGGAAAAGTATTCAAAAGCGTAATTTCGCCTTTGGTGGTGTTTTCACCGCCAAATTATGCTTTAGCCACATCATATAGTTTTGATATATGGTGCGTTGCTTTCGCACTTGTTGTTGGAGAACAAACTCCAACAACAGCGGGGAACCGCCTTTCAAACTGAGCGTCAGTCGCCTCATGTCATAGCCTGACTACTTGAAGCTCTTATTTCTAGCGAGGGACTTAAGTCCCTCGCTAGAAATAAAAACGTTGATTATCAATTGTTTATATACTTGTGGGTAATCAATAGGGCTAGAAGCCCTTCTAATAGTCGTCACTCGCTTGGAAGCGAGCGACTGCGGAGAGCAATCCCGAAGGGATGGAATGTTTATAGCACTGAAAAGCCTTACCTACTACCCTTGATTCGACTCCGCAGGAGTCGCATAGCGTAGAAAGATGTTCGTTTATTTTTCTATAAACATTTCATCCCTTCGGGATTGATTTGGATAAAACTTACTTTCTACGCTCGCTTTGTGTGGTCATAGATTAGAGTACGTTGGTGCGCTTAGGGTTTAGTTTAGAAGGCGATGCCTACCCCACAACCTTATAAAATGCGTTGCATTTTTGCAATGTAACATTGCGGTACAAACTGACGTAGTCTCTAAGACTACGCCAAGCGGGGGTAGATGATGGGGATTATGATACTTTCATTTCGTCATATAATTTCTTGCGTTTTCCTTTTTGGCTTGTGAGTTTATAAAAGGGTGGAACCCATCCATTTGAGTCTGTTAATAAGTGTAATGGATTGATGGCATTATTAGTCTCTTTTGCCATCTTTTTAGCTATTTGGCGTACATAATAATGATTAAACACCCTTACAAATTCGGTCAAATATATATCGGCTAAGTCTTTGTTGCCCTTTATGATAAGTGTATTTTCGTCGTTATTAGCTATGCTGTTATCACTAAAATTGGCTGACCCAATGATTACCACTGGCGAATCGCTCATGGGGTCTATTAGCAATATTTTGTTGTGGATAAAATTTGTACCGCTTTTAAATAAACTTCCTGCACTGGTTTCTTTGAGCCACTCGAAAAGGGGTTCTTCAAAATAACCACCGTACACAATTATATTATCAAAATCAGTATTGGGTAGTCTGGTGTTTGAATCAGCCTTATCAATCAAAATATATTTTATATGATTGGTGGGCTTCACTACCGCTTCTTTGATAAACTTATTAAAGGAAAAGGGAAACATACCACAGACCATCTGGACGGAGCTATCAACCAATGATGCGTAGGTTTTTAGTATATCCTTCTTTTTTCTGGGACTAAAAAACACTGATACTCCATCTGGTATTTTGTCGATGGTTAAATCATGCTGAATCTCGTTGGTTTTATCTTGGATGGTATCTTGGTCGGGGTCGGTTTTAAGGCATTCCCAGTAATTTAGGTATTGTTTGGCTATGCTTGTATTGTTTACGATATGCCCAGTGTTGCATTGCCCAAAGATTCCTTTTTCCGTAATATTCGTTGAACCCGTCCATACTTTCATAGGAACACCGTTTTTAAGTAAAATAATAAACTTATTGTGTGAAATAAAATGAGGGTCTTTTGTTCTTGGTGTAAGTATTGTACTAGGCAAGCTTGCATTGGCAATGGCGTGTTCATTTTTATCTTTTTGTCCTCGTGCATCATAAATAATGTGTACGTCAACGTTTCTTTCATTAGCAGCCTTGAAGGCTTCTAGTACTGGTTTGTATTCAAATTCGTAGAGGGATGCCCTTAATTGATAGCTGTTATCTTTAGCTAGAGCGATAAATCCCGTTAGTGCTTCAAAAAGCCCTCTTGAAAGCCATTTTAAGGCTACTTCTTTTTCTTCGAGACTCATCTTACTTGGTTTTCTATTACCAAACTTACTAGCATAAGCATTGCTACCAGCCACTCCACGGTTGAAATATACGGCATGCTCGGCTAAGGTATTGCTTGGTGTAGTGATATTGATAGCACAACTTTCGCCATATTCCAGCAATTTAGGTTTGCCATAAACAGGAATTACTTTATAGACATATTCGTGTTTTTCTTTTGCAGAGAAATCCTCCCAAAAGAATGACTGAATAGGCTGTTCAAAAGTTGTGAAAAGCTGTCCATCGCCAACGGGCACGGCAGACTCAGGAAAAAATTTAAAACCTTTTAAAAAATACTTTTCCTTCTCGGTTTTGTCTTCTCGTTCTATAGCAAAGCCTAATAAACCAGCCGTTTTAGCTTCGGGTAAGTCAAACGAAAGCAGTACACAAGTAGTGCCTGCAATAGCGGTGACGGTCAATTCATTTTCTGTTTTTCTGAATCTCATAGTTGTAAAGATTTTGAGTATTTATAAGTAGTAAAATTGATAAAACGAGGTTTTGCTATAAGAGTGATTTTAGGTTCAACTATTTGATATGGAATGGTTCATGTAAGAAAAGTAGTCATTAATAATTCACTTTCAAATAGGGGTTACTAATGTTTACATAGGCTTAATTTTATCTTAAATCCATCAAGATGAGTTAATTGATTCCTCCGCCGATGTTAATACTTTGTGAATAAGTCTTTTGTCAACCCTCATGGCATCACATTAATCACTTGATGGTTTGGTAGAAGTAAATCATAAAGTGATGCCATTAGTGAGGGTTAGGTCTCTAATTACCAAATACGTTGGTATTGCCTATTGGAAGACCAATGCTTAACCCAACAGAGTGTTCTTTGTTTACTTCTTTCCATACAAGCTCGAAATTGACTTTACTCTTCTCGTCTTTACCCTTTAATGAAACAGGAATACCTAATCGCCAGTTTAGATTGTCTTGTGTGCCGAAAGTTTTTTCAAGAGAGGCACTAAAACCAATGAAAGGAAAAGGCATATATACATATCGTGCTGAGAGTTTATAAGTAATAAACTGTTCAAATTTTCCTATATAAACAGACTCTGATTTTGTTTTTGTTAATAATAAAACGGAATCTCCAATGGCACCGCGTTTATAATAATCTTCCATCGAACTGGCTTGTATCAAATTAGAATTAACCGAATTATTCATCATAGCAGTTGCTTTTAATGTTAATAATTTTGTGCCTTTGAAGGGAAACTTTTTAATATTATCTTCTCTAAACAAATTATAATTTATACTTAGTTCAAAAGGTCTGTAGTACTCTTTTGATAAATCTGTTTTATTGTCTTTTGCAACATTATAAGTAGAATGTGTTACTGGAACATACAAATCAAACCCAAACCAACGATCATAAACATAGTTGAATAATTTTTTGTCTATCACATTTTCAGCTTCCTCAGAAAAAAAGCTATTTTTAAGGTCTTTTTCAGTTTCTTCATAAAATTCCTTTAATGCTTTTAAAGGTTCATATATCTTTAAAAATTCACCAGGTTTAATAGCTTTTTTAATTTTTAAGGTATCGACAAGTTTTAGCGATTCTTTAAATGATGGAGAATTTATGGCTTCTACAGATTCCTTTAGATTTAGAAGACTAACCAATGTCATGTTACTTTTAATCTTTAATGAATCGATAACTGTTTTGAATTCAATGATTTTTATAAGATTTGTATAGTCATCAACTGACATAGATTTCATAAGAATTAAAGTGTTAATGCTATTCATTAATGAGTCAATATCTTTATTTTGTTCTATAAAATCGCCTAAATCTTTTTTGAATTTATATAGTAACTCACTTTTAATACGATTCCTTTTCTTCTTTACTTTATCAGAAATATCTTCCGGTTTACTATAGTCTAATATCCCATAACCCAACCAAGTGTACTTCAAACTTAAGCCAATGTCATTTTTAAAGGATTTTGAATCGAATAAATTAGAAAACCCCTCAACCACATTGGTTTTTACCCCAGCAGTCCATAAGTTATGGTTAAAGGTTTCATTACTTTTTTTGAGATTGAAAGTACTCCCTAAAAATAACCGTCCATCCGAATTATCTAATACTGCATAGGCTTTTGAAAGTGACAAATCTGAGGCTTCAGATAAATATATACTAGTTTTAATAGTAAATATTTTATCTAGAGTTTTGGATGAAACAAGGTTTATTTTATCACTATCCTTTTTTTTTAGTTTAATGTCGTCTGTGAATTCACTGAACAGACTATCTTCGACTGTCTTAATATTCAACTTATTTATTGTATTTTGTGCATATACGCCACACACGACCAAATTGAATAATAGCATAAATAGGGCTTTCTTTTTCATGATTAGTGTTATTAATGTTGTTTTTTTGATTAATACATTGTTATAAATTAGAGTTTTTTAATGGCTATAACTTTACAATAATAATGTTTATACACTTGATTAGTGTATTGATTATCAGATATTTAAAAGTAAATTTATTATTCGGTAGTTTAGGTGTTTTACGTAGTTTGTGAGGTTGGGTTGTTCCTGTATTTATGGCGTTGCTGAGTCCAAGTAGCTGATAATCATCTCACCATCCGTATTGAGTCTGTCTGAAAAGGTCAGCCTTATTTTTTTATGCGAATTTTATGTAATTATCGTTTAAGATATGTTTTACCCAAAAATGCAATTGCTTTAAGATTGCATGTGAAAATCTAAGCCTAGTATGGCATTTGGTAAGGTTTGTAAAGATATGATTAGCTTTTAGTATTGTCATTTTCCTCGCTTTGTGTAGCCTTAGAGTCAACGTTGTCAACTTAAGATAACTCTGTCAGATTATTACAAAAAGCCACTATTAAGCTAATTAAGAAATTTCTATAGAAGCAGGCAAAACGCTTGCAAACAAAAAGCTTTATTAAGGAAAGGGCTACATTGTGAATAGGAGGATTTTCTTAAGTTGACGACGTTGAGTGTGAGACTACTATGCCAGGCGTAGGAACATTTTATCATTTATTCGATTTAACATTGCGGAGGAAATTAGAATAGTGTAAATTGTGAAAACAGATTAATTTGTAAACCTTCAATAAATACACTCTATGCGACTAACGAATATATTGATTTTGATGCTATTGTTTTTTTCGTGTAAAAAAGACGATGTAGATGCTAATAGCATTGTGTTGATACCTGATGAGTTTTTTGAGCGAAATCTAATAAAATATGATTCTGATAAGCAAATCAATGGTCAGATACTTTATAAAGATATAAAGGACATAGATACTTTAAAGTTCATTAATGCAGGGGAGTGCCCGAAAACGTTGAGTGGGATAGAGCACTTTACCAATTTAAAATACTTACAGGTGTACTCGGTCGTTATGCCAACCCTAGATTTAAGCCATAATACATCCTTGCGTTATGTAGATTGTAGCGGAGCATACATTGCTGTAGCTGGCGGAATGTATCGGGTATTGAAAACGTTGAATTTAGGAGATAATAAAGAAATAGAAACATTGATTACAGACTATACTTATCTGAAGAACTTTCCGATAAGCCAATATCCAACGATAAAGAAAACATCTTGTATAGCGTGTTTATAAGAGGATTTATAAGTTGGTTTTTGTTACTCGCCATGCTATAACCCTTATAGGGTTAAATGTTTCCAGATTTCACGGAATGCTATCATCCTTTCATCCCTTCGGGATTGATTTGGATAAAACTTACTTTCTACGCTCGCTTGGTGTGGTTATAGATTAGGTTGGGAGCTTGGGGTTTAGAAGGCGATGCCTACCCCACAACCTTATAAAATGCGTTGCATTTTTGCAATGTAACATTGTGGTACACACTGACGTAGTCTCTAAGAATACATCAAGCCAAGAGATTGTATGAAGTATACCCCATCAGGTATAATTTGGTTGTAGTTTTTAATTTTATACCCCATCGGGTATAAAATTATTTATTTACCTTAGCAATTTGTCATGCTACTTGATATTATACCCGAAAAGGTATAATTTAGATAAATCAATTATAAATATACCCAATAGGGTATAATCGTATGAAGATTGTACAATTTATCAAAGAGAAAAGAAGGAATTTAGGGCTGACTCAAACCGATCTTGCCATGAAATCAGGCGTTGGGCTTCGCTTTGTTCGAGATTTGGAACAAGGGAAGCCTACTTTAAGGCTTGATAAAGTCAACCAGATTTTAGCCCTTTTTGGTTCAGAGGTAGGCGTAATTAAAAAGGAGGTTGAAGATGAATAGAAAAGGCAAGGTATTTTATCAAGACCAATTAGCAGGCATTATTACCGAAAACGAAGAGGGATATTATTTTCAATACGACGAGACTTACCTCAATAGTAATGATTGTCAGGCTATTTCGTTGACATTACCCCTTACTGAGCATATTTATTTCAGTAAAATCTTGTTCCCTTTTTTTGATGGACTCATCCCTGAAGGTTGGCTACTAAACATTGCTATTGAAAACTGGAAAGTAAATCGGCGTGATAGAATGGGCTTGCTGTTAACTGTCTGTGGCGACTGTATCGGTGCGGTAAGTATCAAGGCTTTAAATAATGATGACCATGAATAAATGTTTATATTGCTACCAAGCCCTAGCTGACAATGAGCGTGACTTTCACCCGAAATGTGCTAAGAAACTATTTGGCGTAAGTGCTGTTCCTGAGATTGCTTTTGGAAAAGAAGAACTTCAAGAAATGGCAAGGAAACTCATTATCACAAGTATTGCTATAACGGGTGTACAGCCTAAACTTTCGTTGGATTTAGAGAAAATAGATACACGACATCGTAGGTTTACTATCGTAGGTTTACAGGGCGACTATATTTTAAAACCTTCCTCTGATGATTATCCTCAATTGCCTGAAAATGAGGACTTGACTATGAAGTTAGCGGCACTGTGTGATATAAAAACGGCTGAGCATACGCTAATAAGACTTATTTCAGGTGAGTTAGCCTATTTAGCAAAACGATTTGACCGAAAAAAAGGAAAGAAGATTCATGTAGAAGACCTATGTCAATTAACAGAAACATTAACGGAACATAAATACAGGGCATCGATGGAAAAGGTTGGGAA
Organism: Arcicella sp. GW458-12-2-14-TSB2; assembly: GCF_059423785.1. Classification (NCBI taxonomy): domain Bacteria; kingdom Pseudomonadati; phylum Bacteroidota; class Cytophagia; order Cytophagales; family Flectobacillaceae; genus Arcicella; species Arcicella sp. GW458-12-2-14-TSB2. Next base: position 33,048 of record NZ_JBWKYN010000009.1, read on the forward strand.
AACTATCAAAAAGTTTAGTACCAATGCTGGACTTGATGTAATTTCTTTTTTTGAAATCAGTGTATTTTGTTTTTTAACAGGTAATGCAGATATGCACCTCAAGAATTTTTCTTTGATGAGCAATGAAATGGGTGAAATTCAATTGAGTCCTGCTTACGATTTGCTCTCTACAAAGCTGGCGATGCCTCAAGATGCAGAAGAAATGGCATTAACCATCAACGGAAAGAGAAATCGTTTAAAAAAAACTGATTTTGATATCCTTGCCAGTACTCTTGGTATTAACGAAAAAGCAAAGGATAATATTTATAAAAAGTTCAGCCTAAAAATTCCATTGATGTTGGCGAAGATTAACGAAAGTTTTTTAGACGAAAAATCCAAACAATTGTATAAAGACTTGATTAATAATAGGGCTATTGTTTTGGGGTAGGGTGGATTTTACTCCTCCGCTTGGCGTAGTAGTCTATGACTATGCCAAGCGGGGGAGTAACCTTTCCTATTAGCGGGTGACTTAAGTCCTACTGATTCCCTATAAGTATATAAATGATTGATAATCAAGATATTTATTTCTAGCGAGGGACTTAAGTCCCTCGCTAGAAATAAGAGCTTCACGTAGTCAGGCTGTAACATGAGGCATCCGACGCTCGGTTTGAAAGGCGATTTAAGCCTATTTCAACCAATTTTATCAATAATTACATCTTCATTCAACTTTTTAAAAGATGTGGGTAATCAGTAGGACTTAAGTCTCCAACCAATAGGAAAGGCAGCAACCAATCCCGAAGGGATTATCTCTCATTTGGAAGCAAGCAATTACTGAGAATTTAGGTATGCCCTTAAAACAAGTTGATGATAAATAAGTATCTTTGAAATACTTTTTCTATACCGCAAAGATAGCATTTCTAACTTAGCCTGACGGCTAAGGAAATAAAGCCAACTAAGGATGGGAAGTAGCCAAACCATTTCACTTTTAATTCCTAAAAAACACATGAAAAAACTATTTTTTATTTTGATAATCACTTCTTTGACATTGACTTCCTGTACGACTTACTACATGTCTTCAACCTCTTTAAAAGAACAACTACACAATATTAATCCTAACAAAATCAATGATGCTTACGATTTTAGACTTGGATTACTTGGAGTTGCCTTAAAAGGGGGAAAGAATTTTTATAATGGTATAGACAAGATACAAGTAACAGACAAAAATGGCAATACAGTAGAACGGCTTGTAACTACGAATACATCCATTCGGTTGACTGATACAAAAGGAAAGAGAGTTCAACTTTATTTTGATTCTATTTTTTTACGAGACAGCTTAGTTTATGGGAGCAAATCTCATTTTATCACGCTTCCTGTAATCCCTATGAATATTGATAGCTTAGTTAAAATTGAAGTTCAGTAAGTGCTTGCTTATATCACTGCTTTACGAAGATTAAGGCTTTTTTTAGTGAACTTAAATTATAATATCAAATTTTATATGAATAATCAAAAAGAAACCAAGATACCTCAACATATTAATTTTTTTTTTTACTGCATTGCTACTATTGGTATACTTGCTTACTTAATTATTTTAGTAGAAACGCTATTATCAGAGCCTATGAATCTTAGCTATTTAATGATAGCAACTGGAATATTATTTTTTAGCCTTATGGTATTTTATTTTACTTATAGATTTTTTCTATTAATATTGAGTTTATTTATAGATTCACCCAATAATGAAAAGGTAGATAAATTATAGTATATAACGCTATTAAAGGCGGATACATTTGCGACAAATGTGTAAAATGTATATTGTTTTTTAATGGAACAAGAAATCTTGAAAAACCTTAAAAAGAAGTTAAATTTAAGAATTGAGATAAGGATTTTGCCATTTTTATTATCCTTCGTTGGGCTAGAAGCCCTTGTAATAGTCGTCACTCGCTTGGAAGCGAGCGACTGAGGATAGCAATCCCGAAGGGATGAAATGATTGTAGCATTTGATGAAATTAGGAAACATTTAACCCCGAAGGGGTGATAGATAACTCGTTGTCTATCACCCCTTCGGGGTTTTGGTGATGCAATCGTTTTTGTTTGCTATCATCCTTTCATCCCTTCGGGATTAGGCGTTCCCGACTGCGAAACGCCTAATCAATAACACCGATACCTGACATCCGAAAGCCGAAGAACGCAAGCCGACATCCGACGACCGAAACCCGACGACCACAAGCCGACATCCGACGACCGAAAGCCGAAGACCGAAAGCTGAAACCCGACAGCCTACCCTCTACCCGCTTCACCCAAAATAGCCTCATACTCCAACTCCGCATCGGGAACTAGGCCTGATTGGGCGATGGCGGTTTTTTGTGATAGGATGGGTTGGTTGCCGTTGGCGGCTAATAGGTTATTGATTACCTCTTTGTTGTCGCGGAGGGTGAAGGGTACTATCTCGGGCTTGATACGTACATTTTGGGCGTCGTTGGCTAGGGTGGTGTTTAGCGTGCCGACGAAGGCTTTGATGATATTGATACGTCGCTGAAGGTATTCGTCGAAGATTTCTCGCTTGTCTTGTACCTTCAAATGGGCATCCAGAAACAACATTTCTAGGGCAATGCCCGATATTTGGTTCAGCCCTTTTACCGACTCAAAACTAATATCTGGGGTCTGCGTAAGCGAGTAGATTAGCTTGAAAAGCGTGTCGATTTCTAGCTTTACGCTCTCGGGGGCATGATCCCATGAAAGGTATTGTGCCGTGGCGCCAACTGAACCTTGGATGATTGCGCCTGTTTCGCCCTTTTTGGCAAAACCTTGTATTTCGCCCTGCACAAAAATCTTCGGTGCGCCGTGGTAGTCGTTGGTGTCGGCAAAGTTAGATAATAGCGTTTCTAGTCGCTCGATGATGTGCTGAACGTCGTGCCAGTCGGTTTGTTCTGCTTGCCCGAACACGACGGGGATTTTGCCGATGATGTTGGCGGTACGGCTCACTTCTGTCCAAGTTCCGCCTTGTGGTTTTGCCCAAATCAGGGTTTCTTCATCCGTATACGTTTCAAAGTATTCAGTCGTTTTGTTGTCGATGTCTTTGAAGGAAAACTGTCGCGAGAACGCCACCAAGTCTTGATTTTTGTTGAAGAATGGATACAAACGGTTGCCGTCCCAAGGCGAAATAGGCAGTACTTTTAGCTTGAATTTCGACGAGAATCCGTACTCATTGCTAGGCTTGGCGAGTTCGGTGATGTACCAAATTTCGGCAAACTGTGTCGTGCGGAGGATGTCCTTGCACATCCTGCGATTGAAGGAGTCTATCTTGTTGTCTTCTAGTATTTTATGTAATGCCAATACGACTGCCTTTTCGTTGTCGGTACTAGGTTGGGCGTGCAATACTACGGGGTTGCCAAAGGCAAACGACGTGGCGGTGGATACGATTTTGTTTTGAAACGCTATCGGAATACGCCCTACTTTCTCTACCCGTTGCTCTTCGTTGTCGGTACGCACTATCTTGTCGGGGCGTTTGGTTTTGTCCAACACGCTGTGTCCGTCTATTTTATACTGTTTTTGATAGGCTGCTATGTTGATGTCGTCAATGTTCGACTGTAGTATTTGGATGGAATCGGCAATCGATTCGGTTTTGGTGATGTCTATTACTTTCATGTTGTTAGAAAAATTTTGCTAAATCATTAGCGGTTTTGTTAAAATTAGGCAGGTGATAATCGAGGGCATAGGCGATTAAATCAACGTATTCGTCGTGTTCTTTGACAGGAAATCCGCAGACTTCATCGACAAAATCGTCGTTCCAATTGTCCGAAACCAAATATACCCTGCCACATTCTATCTTCGGACTTTGGGCGTTTAAACGGGTAGTTTTGTCGTCCTTGGGCGAGGGTGTTTTGGTGATATTCAAGGCCGTTTGTGCCGATAATACTTGGATGATGGAAAGCCCGTTTGCCTTGGGTTCTATCCTGATACTGCTGTTGTGGGTGTAGCCGTTGGCAAGGGCAAAGTCGCTCAAGAACCGTAATAGTTCTGGAAATTTATAATATACCTTTTTGGCTTTGGTGATATACAAGGCGTTCCCGATTCGGCAGGTGGCTATTATGCCGCTTGGGTCGTTTTCTTCCGAGCGGTTCGTATAGGCAGTATCGGCAAAGAAAATGATGGGTTCGGTAGTGTGTATACGTTCAAATTCATTTTGGGAAATATACTGAAACCATTCTTTTTTAATGATGTTCCCACCGTCTTCGCTAGGCGACTGTTCGTACTGATTTGCATAGCCACGACTGCCCAAATCTACCTTCGCTTCTTCCAAGACAGTCCTGTTCAAACGATTCACGTCTAGCAACCCATTGGTGTAAAATTCCTTTAGTTCGGGCGGACTTACCTTTGTGGAGACCTCCGCAGGTAAGCAAAGATGCCTGATGCTTTCGCCCTTTTTATCCAACAAATAGCCCGTGACGTCCTTGTCGTGGAGGCGTTGCATGATGGTTATCACGGGCGTATTTTCTTTATTCACTTTCCGTGACGACAACGTCTTGGTGTGTTCATTAGCCGTCTTGCGGTCGGCATCAGAGGCCGCCTGCGAGGGATTCAAGGGGTCGTCAGAGATAATCACGTGGGCGTGTTTCCCCGTGATAGTTCCACCCGTGCTAGTCGTGTAGCGCGCACCCGTCTGGGTGTTTTCATAAGCCCCTTTGGATGATTTGTCTCGCCTAATCACTACTTCAGGAAACAACCTTTTGTATTTCTCTGCCGTAATAATATCCCGACTTTTGACAGAATGCTCTATCGACAGATCGTTGGAATACGAATTGGTGATGATGCGGATGCTTGGGTCTTGCGTCCAGAGCCATGCAGGAAACATTATCGTGCTGATGGTCGATTTGGTAGTGCCAGGGGGAATATTAATGATGAGGTCGTAGGGTTTCTTCTCACGACTGATGATGGACTTTGCGAGGGTCTGGAGTTCATCGCAAAGTAAAGGGATGTGCCAATTGTAAACGGGCTGTTCTTTGATGACGACGTCCCAGAACGACTGAACGAACTCGAAGAATGAGTTTTTACAGACTTCCCTTTCAATGGCAATCAGCAGGCTATCAGGTATGTCGATATTAGTTTTCAATTTTTCGGGCGATTAATAGGAGTTGTTTTTTTTCGACTTCGGTAAAATCGTCGAGGTTCACCATCCTGCCAGTAGGGGTGGGAGGCTCGCTGTTTTTGGTAGTATTCAAATTTCGTTCGGTTGCGTATAGACCTAAGAGTTTCCTGCGTTCCATGAGCTGATAACGGATTTCGGAGATGTATCGAGGGTTGCCGTATTCCTTTACGTCTTTGGTGGCTTGCTCGGTGTCGGTCAGGCTAATAAAGGTTTCGTCGTCAAACAGGCTGACTTGTTCCTTTTCTTTTTTGCTGACCGATATTTTCCCTTTCTGCTTCGCCGAATGCTGTTGATAGTCGGTTTTGGATTTCTCCCAAGCTTCCCACAGTTCGGTAATCGCCATGTCTATGCGTTCGAGTTCTAATTGAATGGCTGCATCGATATTGCCCATTCTCTGCCGTTGCCATTCCTCGACTAGCAAGGCAATATCTGCCCGAATGGTTTGGGCACTGATGGCTTTGTCGGAGGCCATCCGTTGCTGTGCCAACTCGGCTATCTTCCTGACGGAATAGCCTTTTTTGTATAAATCGGCTACGATTTGAAGACGATGTTGTTTTTTCATGTGTTGTAGAAAAGGGTATGTATGTAGCACGAGTTTCCAACTCGTACATGATTTCACGAGTTTTCAACTTGTACATGACTTCACGAGTTGGAAACTCGTGCTACTTTAGTGTTAGCATCATCATTTTATCAAAACAACCACCATCACCACCCCGCCGACATAATTAAGCACCTTGGCAAAAAATAGCTTTCTGGTGAGTTTTGCCACAGTCTTTTCTTTGTCAACTAAACTATTCTGGTAAAAATCTCGCTCAATAGTCCTGAGCGTTAAATCGCTTGAGGTTTGCTCCAAACTCTTTTGCATGATGCTTAGTTTTTGCTGAAACGCCTCTGCATTGATTTTACTTGCCAGCGCATCTTTTGCCGCCAGTTCTGTGAAAATGTAGTAACCCTTGGGCAACAATTTGCGGTAGTGGGCAATGGTAGTGTCGCTATTGTTTAAACACACTGTCGATGTAATTTTGGAGGCGTTCGCCTTGCAAGTTGTTGATATAGGTGTTGTTAGCATTAATAGTGCTATCAATCTTATGAAATTTCTGTTGGATAAGGCTATCATTGTTAGAGGGTTTTATCATTATCTGTGGTCGATTTTCCTGCGGTTTTGAGTGCTTGGAGCATTGTAAAAAAACTACAATCAGCACCACAATCAGACAGGCAAAGAGCAGGGAAACCTTGTCGGCGGTGAGTTCAGTTTTTAGTTTATTGATTGTTTGCCAAAGCGTAGCGAAGTTCATAATCGTGTCGGGTTTTGCGGTTTGTGGAATGTAATGTTTGGATTTTCTGGAGTTCAACTTCGTTGCTATCAAGGATTTGTTTCATCCTGAGGTTCTGTTTTGCCAGCTCGTTGGCCAGCAGTCGGTTTTCGATAATCACCGACTTAAAGCCCGTTACGCAGGTGTCGCATACCCCAAATTGGTTTTCAGCGACGTTCTCGACTTCCTTGCGCATCACTGCTATCTGGTTAGTTTTCTGGAGCTGTACAGCCAAATCTGTGGGTGCATGGTGGACTGTCGTAGCCGTTGATTCCTGACAGCTTGTTAGTCCGCTGATGATAAGGCCTGACCAGATAATCAGCGAGGAAATGGTGTTAAATGTACTTTTCATGTAGGTGGATTTTTTTTAAGTTTTCTATGCGGTTAAGCCATCCCCGCAGGAATTTTCGTTGATTGCCCACGCCTATGGCTTGGTAGTAGTGGGTGCGGTATTGGTAGATTTTGCTGTAAAGCTTTCTAGGGTTCGCCTTGTTAATTTTGCGGATGGTTGCTTTCCCAAATACGCCGTCGGGCGTGGCACCTACGATACGCTGGATGGCCTTTACGTTGGCTTTGTCTTTTCCAGGGCCACAGTTCACGAGGATGTCTACGATGGTTTCGGCGATGGCTTGGTTGTGGATGATTTGGGCGTTGGCGTAGTTCCAGTACATGGCTTTGTAAATGGGCTTGATGTCGTGCTGGGTCGTTAGGGCAAGGTCGAAAGCCGAAACCTTGCCGTCGGCATCTTTGTCGCACGCAAGGGCGATGGCCCGCAGGCAGGCACGTTTGTAGGTGCTGAGGGTCACGCCGTATTTGGTGGCACCTCCGCGGTCGTATTGGGTGACGGTAAACAAGACACCCTCGGCTTTGAGGAGATGCGGGAAATAGCGGTTGAAGTCTGCTGGAAAAGCAATAGCTGACTTCAATACAATGCCCACTGTAAGGATGAATTTTTTTTTGTTCATTTAAAAAAAGGTGTTTTTTCAGGTGTTCAAGTGTAGTTTTTTTTGCCTTTTGAAAAAAAATAAAATTATTTTTTCCAGCTAAATTTTCTAGTGTTCGGATAATACGAAGGTTAACTTTTGGGCTAAAAGAATTATACAAATTTATTCAAAAAGGGCATACAACGGTACTTTTTTTTCATATATCTTTGTGCAAGAAATCTACAATTCTTCTGAAAATTATGAAAGAAAAAATCTTAGCTTCTCTCAAAAACAGGTACAAAAATTTGGGTTTGAGTGAAAAGATTCTCGACGGAATTGCCGATATGTTGGCAAGCACTACTCCCGAAGAATCAGCGATTGAAACCGCCGTAGGTGGGGTCGAAACATTAGCCAAAAGTTTTCAGTCGGAAACCGACCGCATCAGAACGGAAGCCAACAAAGCCAAAGCCGACGCCTTGCGAAAAGAGGATGAAAACAAAAAGGGGGGCGCTACCGAACCCGACACATCAGACATGCCTGCGTGGGCAAAGGGGTTGATGGATGCCAACAGACAATTGACTGAAAAGTTGACGGCTTTGGAGGCTGGAAAGACAACTGAAACACGCAAAAGCTTATTAGAAGAAACATTGAAAGATGCCCCAAGGGCTTTTAAGAACAAGGTTTTAAAAGACTTTGAAAGAATGAACTTTGGCACTGACGATGACTTCACAAATTACCTAACCGATACCCAAACAGACCTTTCGGCTGTCACCCAAGAGATTGCCAACGTTGGCCTTTTAGCACGCCCCGTACCGATAGCGGGCAGTGGAGGCAAAACCAAAGAACCTTCAAAGGCTGAGCTGGATAGTGTGATGGGGAATATTATGTGAATTAGTTGTGATTGAGTGAGTTAGTGATTGAGTGATTTTTTCAATCGTGGTCTTTCCACCGTGGTCTATTGATAATCAATGTATAACAACCTCAGCCCCAGCCCCTCTCCTTCAGAGAGGGGAGTTTTAAGCACCAAGGTCTGCTCCCCTTCTCTGAAGGAGAAGGGGTTGGGGGATGAGGTTGACGTATGAAAATCACTAACTAACTCACTCACAACTAACTAACCACCAAAACGTGAGTTTAAATATTGTGGTCTGTGTGCCACAGACCACGGTAACGGTTGAATAAAAAAAATCACTCAATCACTAACTCACAACCCACTCAATCACAACTCACTCAATCACAATTACATATTCGTCCAGAGGACTACTAATAGTCGTCACTCGTTTGAAACGAGCGACTGCGTAAGCAATCGTTCGTCGGATAAAATTCACTAACTCACAACTCACTAACTCAATCAATCACTAAATCACAATTAATTAAAATGGCAGGATACGCAAACCTTTCAAATCCTGATGAAAGCATTTTATCAGAGAAAGATTCAATCGTTATCATGAATAACCTTGAATCCATCAAAGGTGGCAAAACGCTTGATATTATGGGCTTTGGCCCTACAATCATCAAAGCGGGGCATGTAATCATCCGTGAAACAGCCACGGGACTTTTCAAGCCCATGCCACTCGCCACCAACGACACCGTCTATGGATCATTGCCTTCGGGACATACCTATGCGGGCATTTTGGTAGCCACCATCAGAACCGCAAAACCCTTTGCAGGTATCATGATTCGCGGCACTGTTAATACAGTAGCCTCACCTTTTTCTTTAACCTCAATTTTGTCGGCAGTAAAAACAGCCTTGCCACAATTGATTTTCACAGCAGACGAATAAATGGAACAATCATTATTTATTGAATGGGTAAACAAATGGTTTCCCGGTATCACTACACGCGTGGTGCAAGAGTTGAACGACGCTAAAAATGAATTGACCTATTTACACAGAGCGTTGTTGAGAAAACAGTTCTCTGCGACAGGTAAATGGGAGTCAATCAGCGTGGCGAACACCGCCATCATGGCCGACGTCGTGGCGATGGATAGCGAATTACCCTTGAAAAAGCGTGACTCAATCTCCAAAGCCAATGGCGACATCCCTAAGTTTGGCATGGAGCTGAAAATGAACGAACAACAACTGACCAACTTGGACGTAACCATCGCCCAAAATGCTACTGAAAGTCAGATTATTAGCGCCATCTTCAACGATACGCCCAAAGTAATTACGGGTATCTGGGAACGCAACGAGCAGGTGTTTTTGCAGGGACTTTCAACGGGCGTAGCCTTGGTAGATAGCGACAACGTAGGGACGGGTATCAGAATTGACTACGGCTACAAGGCTGATAATAAGTTTGTTGCCTCGGTACTATGGTCGTCGGCATCAACAGCCAAGCCTATCGATGACATCGAAAATGTGTTTACAAAGGCAAGTCTTGATGGCAATGTGTTAGGCACTATTTACATGGACAAAACGGCCTTTAATAACATGACCAAGGCGACATCGTTCAAGGAGATGTTTGCTTTCAATGCGGGCTTCTCGGGAGGGTCTATTCCTTCGCCATCCATCGAACAGGCTCGTCAGGTGATTCTTTCACGCTTTGGAGTAAATCTCCAGATTATCGACAGGGCGGTGCGTTACGAGAAAAACGGCGTGCAGACGACCTTCAAACCTTGGCAAGATGGCATGGTAGTATTTACACCAGCGGGACCAATTGGCTCGTTGTTTTACGCTAAATTGGCGGAACAAAATCACCCAACAGCGGGCGTAACATATTCTGTGACGGATGATTTTATCTTGGTATCGAAGTTCAGAACCAACCGCCCGTCGTTATCAGAATTTACGACTTCCCAAGCAAGAGTAATTCCTGTGATTTCAGATGTGGAGGGGATTTATACGCTTGATAGTAAGTCAGTGGCTTAATTGAGTGAGTTAGTGATTGTTTTTAGTTGTGAGTTAGTGGGTTGTGAGTTGTTCTATTGAGTGATTTGTGATTTAGTGAATGAGTGATTGTTTTTTACTTCCGTGGTCTGTGGCACACAGAACACAAAATGGTTTGAAAATACTCATGGCATGACCTCGCTACTCGACTTACCCTTCGGAACATCTCGAAGAGCAAAATATTAAAGAGTAAGGCAAGAAAATCACTCAATCACTCATTCACAAATCACTCAATAGAATACCTACTTCCGTGGTCTCACTCATGGCATGACTTACAAATTATTTGGCAATTATCATGAAACTAGCAAAGTCATGCCATGAGTATTTTCACGTGAATTACTTTGTGTTCTGTGTGCCACAGACCACGGGATTGGATGCCCTTCGGAATATCTCGAAGAGCAAAAAGAGCAAAAACACTAACTCACAACTAATCACTCAATCACTCAATAGAACAACTCACAATTCACTAACTCACAACTAAAAAAATGCCTTCCATCAAGCAAATCATTCAAGCAAGGATTTTGGAATTTGGGTTTACACTTTCTGAGATTACGTTAGATTCATACATTACAAAGATAGGCATAGATGGCAGTCGCGAATACAACACAGACAATGCCATTGATGTCGACAAGCTGATGTATGCCATTGTACCCATGCTATTGTTAGTACCCAAGGTGTCGGAAGGACAGTACTCACGAGAATACGCCATTGCCAACATCAAAGCCTATTATCAATCGCTTTGCTTGGAGCTTGGTCTTCCCGATACGCTGAATCCAGTACCATCAATCACCGATAAATCAAACCAATGGTAGTGCCAACGCAATATCCTTATAGCCTATACCAGTATCAGATACTGGCCTCGAGCCAAGATGCCACAGGCGATTTTGTCAGCAACGGAGCCGAATGGGTGTTGATGGCAAAATGCCGTGATGAAACCACCTCCGCCCAACGAATACCCACTATTGATGACGGCATGGCGTATATACCAGATGCGGTAGTGTATTGCGAGGCATCTTGCGAAGTGATAAATGTTGGGTCAAAAGTGCAAGTACGTAACCCAGACGGTAGCGTCAGGCTATCAGGAACTTGCCGAGGATTTTCAAAAGACACCTTTCATAGCAGACTATGGGTTTAATAAAAACATTCGACCTCTTTGGCATCCATAAAAGGCTTGAAAAAGTAAACAAGCAGTTTAGGGAAAAAGTAATCCAAAGCCTTGATGAGATAGGCGCTGAATGTGTGGATATCGCCCTAGAAAATGCCGACTATGACGACCCGATGGGAAACCTCCGCAGTTCAATAGGCTATGTCGTGCTGGATAATGGCGAGGAAGTCAATTCAGGAGGGTTCAAGCAAATAGAAGGCTCGTTAGGCATCAAGTATGGTTCACAGAAAGGGAAAGATTTGGCAGAAGAACTGGCGGGCAACCATAGCGAAGGCTTTGTGCTTATCGTGGTAGCAGGCATGGAAAATGCTGCTGCGGAGGAAGCCAAAGGGAAAGATGTGTTGACCTCTTCAGAAGAATTTGCAAAAAAGGAAATACTGAAAGTACTTAATAAAGTTCAGCAAGAAATGAAAGAAGAGCCATGAAAACACAATTCGACCAAATCGCCACGCTTTACGCCATCCTGAACGATTCGAGCCTGAAAATTGCCATCAGCGGAGGACTGTATAAATTACGCCGACCCGTCAACAGTAGCCAAGAAGACGTAGTCATCAACAGCCTCAGCATCGGCGAAGGCAACTTACAACGGGGCATCGTCAACGTCAATATCCATGTGCCCGACCTCGTCGTGAAGCTCAATGGCGAAGTTCAGAACCAACCCAATATCAAGCGTTTAGGTGAATTAAGCAGCCTTGCATACGATATTTTAGCAGAAGTAAGCACCAGTACTTACTCGATTTTTATTCAATCATCCACGATTATCGAAGAGAGAGCCATCAATACTCATTTTCAAAACATACGATTAATTTTCACTTTTTATAACACATAAAATGGCAACAGTAACCTACGGATTAAAAAGCATTAAATATGGCGACATCGCCAATGACGGCGGAACAGCAACAGCCTTTGTTTCAAAAGGATTGACCCTTTCAGACACCTTCAAGATTGAAACGGGCGACAATGAAGTGCAGGAATTTATGTCGGAAGAAAACGACTATCCCGAAGAATCCATCATCACGATGGGTAAGAAGCAGTATAAATATACAGTGATGAATGCCGACGCAGACATTGCAGGATTTTTGTTAGGAGGGACGGTAGCCGCAGGCGTTTGGAGCTCACCCGACACTACTTCCAAAATTCAGAAATCTGTGCAGATTGAAACCAAAACAGGGCATATCATCACGATAAACCGAGCCTTGGTATCGGCAAAACGTGCGGGTGAATTCAGTAAAAAAGCCTTGGCAACCATCGAGGTTACGCTGACGGTAATGAAGCCACAAAAGGCAGGCGTGTATGCCGAAACGTGGGAAGATCCATCATAATCATTAAGATTTGAGTAATGATATAATTGTTAAAAAGCCTGTAATTTTTATGGGCTTTTTTTACAAAATTATTGCTAAAATCGCTATATTTGTATAAGTGTTATGCATCACAATACTACCCTGAAAAACGGCTTCTTTTTAAATTTTATTAATTCTTTTTAGCTAATTTTATAGCTGAATCACATAAAAAGACCTTAAGATAATAAAATGAAAAAGACCTTACTTATTGGGCTAAGCTTATTAATGAGTACTTACACCTTTTGCCAAACGCCTAGTAGTTTTGATAGAGAAGAGGTAGTGGAAGTAAAAAATACGAAAGCCAAGCTGTATGCTAACGCCCAAACATGGATAGCCAAAACCTTTGGTGACTATAAGTCTGTGATTCAGTTTGAAGATAAGGAACAGGGGAGGTTGATTATTAAGGGGTTGTCTGATTTGAATGTAGAATTTTATCCTAATTTTAGATATACCATTACCATTGATGTAAAAGAGAATAAGTATAGGTATTCGATTACTGAGATAAATATTGGATTTGCAGGTACTAGTAACTTTGTAAGTTCGTATTCATCAATTGAAAAAACGCTTTTGGGACTTAATTCAGTTAAATCAAAATTAGATAACATACTTGCATTGTCAACTAGTAATATGTCTAAAAAAGAATTAAAAAAATATGAGGAAGAGGTTAATGGCTTAAAAGTAGGCTACAATAGCTATTCTTCTAGAATATCCAATGTAAAAGATATCTTGGATAGTATTTCTAGTTCTTTAAAAACAGCCATGAAAAGTAATGATGATTTTTAAAGTTTTTCGTTCACGTATATTTATTAGCGTTATAATATTCGATTTACTTTCATGAATAGCAAGGGACTTAAGTCCCTCGCTATTGATAAAGCTCCAAAGCTCTTCTATGATTGATATTTCATTCATGGCATGAGTAACTTATAGCTTTAAATTTAATAGTTTTTTTCGGCTGGAAGCCTTATAAGAATGGTCACTCGCTTGGAAGCGAGCGACTGCTGCGATTGTATAATTTTTTTATCACCTACACCCCATGTCTGAACAAGAAATAAACAACCTTGAAAAAAAAGAGACAGACGCTCTGATAGAACGAGGTCTAAAATGGAACTGCAAGAAAAGCTCCATCCTACGATTTGTAGGTTCCGAAACCCGTGAATTTATCATCAAACCCTTTAGCTTAGGCTTAATGCTGATGCTGAGTGCGGAGTTTAAAAAAATAAATTTTAATCCGCAGAAGATTGATGACAACTGGATGTCGGAATCAAAAAACCTGATGGCAACGGCCCCAGAGCCCCTTTCACGCATCATTATGATAGCCGTGTTAAGGAATAAAGTGTTGATTAAATACTTTGGCGGTTTTGTAGCCAACTATTTTCTGAACAGGGTTGAACCCAAACAATTGCTAGAGTTGGCGATGATTATCAACCAAATGTGCAATCCAACGGATTTTATACTCTCTATCAAATTTCTTTCGATTCATCAGATGATAATCAAGCCTCCTCATTTGATAGAGAAAATAGCGACGGAGGAGGAAGAAGTAATACTGGACTAAAATCAATCTATGGCAGTATAGGCATTATTTCAAAAGAATTTGGCTGGAGTTGGCACGAACTGATGTGGCAAATTCCGTGGGTAACAATTCAAAAGATTTTGGCCGATCAACCAAGGTACAATCTGCCCAAAAAAGAAAGTATTGAAGAAAAGACAATGAAGTTCGAAGATTACCTAAAGACCATTCATAAAGTAAAGAAAAATGAACAATAACGGTGGTGCCATAAGCTTTGATGCTTTGATAAATAATTCTCAGTTCTTGAAATCATTTCAGGAAATGGAGGAACGTATCAAAAGATTTACGACGAGTGCAGGAGAGGAAGCAAGCAAGACAGATATGCTATTTTCAAAATTAGGAGATGCTATTGATAATGCTTTTAATAGTGATAATCTTAAAGAAGTTGCACTAGAAATCATTAAAGTGCGTGGTGAGTTTCAGGCACTTGAAGGAACGTTTAAGATAATGCTGGGGTCTAAGCAAAAGGCAGATGAGCTAATGACGAAGGTTGCTGATTTAGCCACTAAAACACCTTTGTCGCTGACACAAGTAGGAGAATCTGCGAAGATGTTATTGTCTTATGGGTTTTCTGTAGATAGCGTGATGCAACACCTGCAAATGTTGGGCGATGTTTCCCGTGGTGTGAATATACCTATTGAAGACCTTGTGAATACCTTTGGGGCAATCAGAACAAACGGAGTGGCTAGCCTGAGTGATATACAAGGTATGGCTGGAAAAGGCATTCCTATCTTTGAAGAACTTCGTAAGGTGTTGAATACCAACCGTGATGGAGTGGAAAAAATGGTTGAAGCTAGTAAGGTAGGGTTACCTCAAATAGAGCTAGCTTTCCAAAGCATGACTTCTACGGGAGGGATGTTTTCAGGGGTAATGAAGGAACAGGCTAAATCTGTCGATGCATTAATGACCAACTTGGAGGAGTCTATCAATAGGGTATATAATGAAATAGGGAAAGATACCGACGGTTTGGTTGCAGGTACGCTTCAGATGGGTGTTTCGATGCTTGAAAACTACAAGAGCATTGCTAAAATACTTGAAGTATTAGCTATTACGTATGGTGCAAGTAAAGCATCACTTATTATCTACAATGTAGTTGTGGGTATACAAACACAATTGCAACTTGAAGCTGCATTGGCTGGAAGAGCATTATCTGTTTCGGAAGGGCTTGCCGCAGTAGGGGCAAAAGGATTATCGATGGCAACAGCAGAACTGAATGCTGTAATGGCAGTAAACCCTTATGTACTGATGGCTACTGGTATTGTTGCGGTTGTAAGTGCTATGGTTTTGACAAGAAAAGAAACGATAGAACTGAAAAATGCCAATGAACTATTGGCAGAATCCATCAAAGAAGTAAGAGATAATCATATCGGCGAGAAAGAGGAGGTTTTAGCAAATATTCAAGTTTTAAAGAATAAAAATGTTGCTGATTCAGTACGTGAGCAAGCATACAAAAGAATCAATGAGTTAAGCCCTAAGTTGTTAGAGGGTATGAGCTTAGAAGAAGCAAAAATTAAAGACCTTACGCTTGTAACAAGAAACTATATTGCTGAATTAGAACAAAAGATACAATTAGAAGGTAATTCATCGGCATTAAAAAAGGGTATTAAGCAAAGGAATGACCTTCAAGAAGTATATGATAACATTGATAAAGCATATCAAGAGAAGCTTAAAAGAGTAAACCAGTTAAAAAAATCAGGTACACAAGCTGATAAGCTAAAATTATATGGTGATGGTCAAGATAATTTAGGTTTAATGTACGACCTCGAACAATTAAAAAAAGAACTTGACGCTGCGAAAATACAATTACAAGAATCAAAAGATGAAATTGAAAAATTAAATAAAAATAGAGTAAACATTTATGCAAATGACCCAGCGGTAAACGCATTAAAAGCTACTATTGAGGGGGAAAAGATAAGGCTAAAAGGAATAAAAAATAATTTAAGTCCAGAATATAAACAGCTTGAAGACTCGATTAAAAAGCATCAAAAAGAGCTTGACTCACTTCAAAATACTAATAAGCCATCAAATACAGTAGTTAAAAATAAGTCTTATTGGGACGAAGAATTAAAGAGAAGACAAGAGGATTTTTATAAAGTTGAAAAAGGGGCTAAGAATTATGAAAAATTAAAAGCGGCAGTTAAAGAAGCTCAAAACGAATTAAAAAATTATAATGTAAACCAAGGCTCAAATAATACAAATAATGTACCACAGGTTGATGAAAAACTAAAAGGAACAATTGCGTATTATGACCAAATCATCGCTCGTTCAAAGTATCTTCAAGAAAGAACAACTAATCAAAGTTCATTGACTACCTTGATTGTTGAACAGGGAGAGGCGATGAGAAAAAAGGCTGAGCTACAAGAAGCAAATGATAAGCAACTAGAAAATGAGCTTTCAAAAAGTAAGATTAAAACTTTTGAGGAAGAGATTGAGGAGAAAAAGAAACAATATGTTTTGTATGAAAATTGGGTAAAAAATATCGGAAAGAAGGTAGCAGATGATCATCCTCAGTTTAAAGATTTACTTCCTCAAGGAAATAATTATGTTGATTTTCTAAGTAAAAAGATTAAAGAGTTTGAGACTAAACAAAATGATGTCAATCTTGACCCTACCGCCAAAACCGAAGCACAAGACAATTTAGTAAAGTATAAGGTTGAATATCAGATAGTCACTGGGAAAAAATCTGGTGTGGAGTTACTCAAGGAGGACATGTTGAAGGCTAAAAAAGAAGCCAAAAGTTTGGTAGAGTATCTTGAGTATATTGAAAAGCTAAAAGAGAAATTAAAAAGCAATACATCTACGGATCAAGCTGAAGCAAATGCGGTTGTAGAAGAAGCCAACCAAACTAAAGAGCAAATAGCTGAAAATCTGAAAGAGTATTTAAGTAATCATGAAACGTATGAAGAGCAAAAGGACAACATCATCAAGAAACATATAGGATTAAGAGAAGCCTTAGAGAGCCAATATACAGACAAAACAAATGCTGAATACCTTAAAAACCTTGAGAAACTAAAAAAGGGAAAAGAGGAAGAACTTGATATAATTAAGAAAACGAATGAAGAGAAAATAGCTTATCTTAAATCCCTTCAAGATTCTTTACGAATTATTGACCTTAAGTATTTAAAAGAAAAGGTTGAGACAGAAAGAAAGACTCTCAATACGATAAATAAAGAAACAAATTTTGATGATTACATTCAGCAACTAAAAAAGGTACAAGACGCTGAAAAAAATCTTAACGACCATCTATTAAGTGTAGTTTCCAAATTCGCTAGTTTAGGTGGACAATTAGGTGGTGTACTGTCTCAAATGAACGGAGCGATTGGGGATACTGGTCAGTTGTTATCAGGCTTGGCACAAAATGCGGATAATCTTGTCAATGCTTTCAAAAAAGGAGCTACATCTACTGATAAATGGATGACTGGTATCACGGCTACGATTGGCTTGATTGATTTGGTTGCTAGTTCAGCTAGCGAAAGAGAAAAAGCCGAAGAAGAATATCGCAAAAATGCCTTGCAGTTTGAACAAGATTATAAGGTCGCCATCAATGAGAGGATAGGGGCGGAGGCGAAAACAAAAGAAAATGTTTTTGTCAAAGATTACGCTGTTAGGCTCAAAGACGGCTTCAAGATGTACAATGATGCGAGTGCAAAATATCAAGAATCATTAAAAAAGCTAGAGCAGGGGAAAGCAAAGGTAGGACAACGAAATGCTGTAGATTGGGGCAAAGTGGGTGGTGGTGCGGCAATGGGTGCAGCCTTGGGAACAGCCATTGTACCTATAATCGGTACTGCTATCGGTGCGGTCGTTGGGGGGATTATTGGGTTGTTTGGAGGAAAGAAGAAGAAGGATGTGTTTACAGGACTGTTACAGGAGTATCCTGAATTAATACAAAAGGCTACTAACGGGCAAGAGATTTTTAACAAAGAATTAGCCGAAACCTTGATTAGTAATAACCAAGTGGACGATGCAACGAAGCAAATGTTGCAAGATTCCATCACTTGGTCTGACCAAATGGAGAAAACCAAAGGACAGATTAAAGAAATTATCTCTGATTTGGCAGGTGACTTGGGCGGTAAATTAAGAGATGGACTTTTGAATGCCTTCAAAGATGGTACTTCGGCAGCAGAAGCTTTTGGCAAATCGGTTACTGAAATTCTTGAAAGTATGCTGAATCAGTTGGTTTTCAATCAGATTTTTAAGCAAGCTTTTGATGACTTAGAAAAAGATATGACCAATAGTTTTGACCCTGATAATGGTGACCAAAACGTGTTAGACGATATGCAGAAGTTTATGGCTCAAGCGCCAAGCCTGACTAAAATGTATGAAGAAGCTCTGACGGCTTTGAATGCGGCAGGCAAAGGTTATGGCTTAGACATTTTTGGGAAAAACAAACCCGCAAGTGCTAATTCATTAACAGGCTCGGTGAAAAGTATTACTGAAGATACGGCAGGGCTTTTGGCAGGGAATATTACACAGCTCAGGGTGGTGGCTACTAGCCAGCTTGTCTCACTTCGTAATGTGGAAATGATTGCTAGTCAGCAACTTACTTTACAAGCCAAATTCCTACCTTTTCTGGAAAGAATAGATAATAATTTAAATAAACTCAATTCTGGAGACAATATATTAAGAGTGAAGTTTTAGGTTGAAGTTTATGAGCTTAAAGTCTAAATCCTAAGCCTTCAACTTGTAAACCTTAAACTCCTAAACCCTAAACTCCTAAATGAATGAACTACAACTATACGTACCGTTTAATGAAACTAGCGGAGATGTTGCTCTCGATATTGCGCAATATCATTATGATTTAAGCATCGAGGGTGGGCAATGGCTGGAGGGCAAAGAAGACCATGCCCTCCATTTCACGGGCGAAGGTCTTGCCCAAACGGTGGGCTATGAAATGATTGATTTCAGTAAAGATTTCTCGCTGTCGTGTTGGTTTAAAGCGGAGGCCTCGGGGGAATATCCACACAGCACTTGGCTTTTTTATCAATTCCACGGCGTGTTTGATTTCCTGTACTTGGATGCCAAGACGAGGTGCATCGACTGGACGTTGATTGAAATTATTCAAGAAGGACGAAAGGTAAGGTTGCTTGTGAATACCCACTTGGTGGCTGAACAGGATTTCCCAGACGACTGGGGAATGCCTACGGGCTTTTCGTTAATGAACGATAACAACTATACGACGGGCTTTTTTGCCATCGACGAACTGAAAATATACGATGGCGTGGTTTATCAAAGTGGCACTTTTAATCCTCCTATCATCAAAGAAATGGAAATAACTTATAAAATAAATGGCAATAGTTTTAAAAACTATGGCGTGCGGGTTCAAGCCTCGACGGGGATGTTTGATGCCCCAGAAATAAAACCTCCTGTTACGATTGAATGGCAGGATTATCACGGCGATTTTGTTGATTTGAACGATGTTCGCTATAAATCAAAAGTGATTGAGCTAGACTGCTGGCTGTATGCTAGTTCTGCGGAGGATTTTGTCCAGAAATGCACCAGTTTTATCAACCAGTTTTATGGTTCGGGGACGAAACGCTTGCATTTTGATAATGGTATCAAGGTGTTTGTGTATGAGGTCTATCTGGCTACGGGGTTGAAAATAGAGAAAAAATGGCGACCCTCGCAGATGATTGGTAGTTTTAAACTGACCTTAAATGAGCCTCAGCCCATCAAAAGAAGCATTTTGTTTATCCGCAACGACGACAACACGACGGCATCGATAACGCTGAATAGTCCGAAATTGGTGACTATCTACTGGGGCGATGGTACTAAAACGGATAACGTGTATGGGGAGGTCACCAAAACCCATACTTATGCTACCAACGGCTATTATTATATCATTGTGGCAGGGGTAATTGAGGAAATTACGAGCTTTTCAACCAACGGAATCATACAAAATGCAGCAAATAGTTTTATCTAAAGCCAACGGCACGCAGGTTTTATTACAGAGCATCAACCCTGTCATCAGCATTACGAAGGCCGAACAACACAAGCAACTATTGGGCATCAATGAATTGAGCATCGAGATAGATTCGAGCGTGCCGGTGGTGATTGAAATTGGTGATAGTATTTTGATGTTTGGCGAGCGTTATACGTGTAATTACCTGCCTTCGCCCGAAAAGATTTCTCAGCACGTTTTCAAGATTAAAGCTACCTTTGAGTCGGTGCAATACGATTTACTCAGGGCGATTTATTTTGATACCGACGTCAGTGGTTTTAACACTAGTCCCGATTTTACGCTCACGGGCAACCTGCGAGATTTTGCGGATTTGGTCATCAATAATATTGCAAGGGTTTTTGCAGGGCAGTGGAGCATCGGGTCGTGTGTGAGTACGGAAGAAAAAACGATTAGCTTCAACGATGAAAGCTGTTTGGCGGTTCTCCAGAAAATCTGTAAGGAGTTTGACACCGAGTTTGAGATTATTGAAGACGGTCACGGTAACAAGGTGTTGAATCTGGGTAAGATTGGTAGGATACTCGCGCATACCTACGAATATGGGCAGTCGGGAGGGTTGTATAAACTCAACCGCGATACGTTGTTGGATAAAAATGTGTACAACCGTTTGTATTTGTTCGGAGGGAATAAAAACATTCCTGCGGGCTACCGCAATAACTCACTGAGACTGAGGACGTCAGATGCCTATTTGCAAGATGATGCCAGTATTGCCTCCTTCGGATTGATTGAAAATACCGTCACTTTGGAAGACATTTATCCCAAACGCTTGGGGACAGTAACCAGTCTAGGCAGTTCGGAATTGATATTTACGGATGCCTCGATGGACTTTGATGTCAATGCCAATTTGGTAGCAGGGGTTAGTCCCAAAATCAATTTTAATACAGGAGGATTATCGGGCATTTCCCTTGAAATTTCAAACTATGACCACGCCACGCAGACCTTTACGGTAAATACTTATCAAGACGACCGAGGATACGTCTTCCCGAATGCCACCGACACCGCCTTTCAGATAGCCGTTGGGGATACTTATGTGTTGACAGACATCAATTTGCCAAGCAGTTACATTGCCACCGCCGAAGCCAAACTGTTGGCCGAAGGCATCACGCTGTTGAACCAAAACAAGTCGCCAAGGGTGCAATACGGATTGGAGATTTACGAATATTACCTTAAAAGCATATCGGGCGGAGGGGCTATTCAGAACTTTTTCAACCTTGGCGACTACATCAACATCATTGATGCCGATATGCAAATCAACGGCAGTACACGGATTACGGGCATTACCCGCGACTGTCAGTATCCCTATCGATACAGCCTTGAAGTAGGTGATTCCGTACAAGTATCCATCGTGGAAAAGGTTTTTAGCGAGATAAAAACCACCAAGCAAATCATCAAACTGAACAGGTTGTATGATGCTACCCGTGCCAGAATGGGTTGGAGAAATACGCAGGAGCTATTGAACATGGTGTTTGATACCGACGGTTTTTTTGATACTGGCAATATTAAACCATTGAGTATCAATACTTCTATGTTGGTGGTGGGCGTAAAGTCACAGCAGTTTGTGTTGCAAGTAGTGATAGAACCCAATTTTCAAGGGCATAAAAATGTAGTGCAAGTGTCCAACGGCACATTGGTGCATTATGCCATTTTTGAAAACAACGTGACGTGGCAAATAGCAGGAGGGAATTATACCTTGCCAGACGATAACGCACGGTATATTTACGCCAAATGTCATAAGACCGACTACAACGACGGTCTGCTGATATGCTCGACAGAGCAAATCAGGGTAGATGACGACTCGTCGTATTTTCATTTCCTTGTCGGTACCCTTCATTCAGTCACGAATGGCGTGCGGTGGATTTCACTGACTTATGGCGCAACGGCCATCAATGGGAGGTTTATCAAAACAGGACGCATCCAGTCGTTCGACGGGCAAACGTATTTTGATTTAGACACCAATGAGATAGCAGGAAAGATAAGTTTTATCAATGCCAATGGCGACTATAAAAATCTGGAGGAACTGAATCAAGATTTGGAAGATTTTGTAGATAGCACCACCAACTTTATCAATACTACGTACCCGACGGATGTAATTGACATCAAAGGTCAAATAGATGGCAAGGTAGAGACTTGGTTTTATGACTACGTACCGACAACAGAAAATGAGCCAGCCGTTAGTTGGGGAATGGAAAGGTATAAGCACATTGATGATTTATTTTTCAATACATCCACAGGGATAGCCTATCGGTATAAACACGCAGGTGGCGTTTACAGTTGGGACGAAGTAAGAGATACTGGCGTAACGGAGGCACTGAACAATGCAAGTGTCGCCCAAGATACGGCAGACCATAAGCGGAGAATTTTTGCCGTTCAGCCCTATACGCCGTATGATGTAGGTGACCTTTGGACGCAAGGTGTGTCAGGCGAAATAATGGTTTGTAAAATTGCTCGAGAAACAGGCGATTTTGTAGGAACAGATTGGGAGAAGGCCAGTAAATATACCGACGACGCCAGCTTGATAAGTTTTGTAGATGATATTTTTTATCCTACGCAAACAGCTACCCAAACACAGCTAGACGGGAAGATAGAAGCATGGTTTCAGGATGCCGACCCGAACGTTTGGACGGCAGATGAACGCCCAAAGCACGACAAGGATATGTGGTATCACTTGACCGACAAAAAGCTCTATCGTTATAAAGCCAGTACCAATTCGTGGGAACGTATACAGGATACCGATGCCTTGGCGGCGTATGAATTAGCGAGTAGGGCACAGGATACTGCTGATGGGAAAAGGAGGATTTTTGTAGATACGCCCTATCCGCCTTATGATGTGGGCGACCTCTGGACAGACGGCACGGATTTACGTAGATGCATTACCCAAAAATTGGCAGGGAGTAGCTACAATGCCTTAGACTGGAACATGGCAACCTTTTATGACAACACGAAAACGACCATCGACGGTGGCGTGGTGACATCGGGACGAATCCAGTTAGCAGGCGACGACACGAACATCAAAGCAGGCATCACTGGGCAGGGAACGAGCGACGCCTCGGTAAGATTTTGGGCAGGAACGTCTTTTGAAAATCGTGCGATAGCCCCGTTCAGGGTTTTGCAGGATGGCTCGACGTTTTTCAGAGAGAAATTGGTCTTGACGGACGACAGCAATCAGGAGCAAGCAGGTATTTGTGGGGCAGATAATTCAAGCGACGGGTCGATTAGGGCATGGTTTGGAGAAACGTATGCCAACAGGGCAATAGCACCATGTCGGTTTTATGCAGATGGGACGATGATTGCGAGTAAAGGGAAGTTTGGTATTTTGGAAATATCGGGCAACACCTTAAAAAACGATTCTAATGCTGATGCGTATATTGTACTACGTAATGACCCTCAGAATCAGTTTACGGGCATCGGGACGAATATATATCCAACGTCATCGTCTGTTTATGGCAGTGCCAGATTTGAACAAGGAGCAAGCAATCCTTCGGGATGGAATATTGGTTCTCAGCACAAAGCAAGCGGAGGAATCAGGAATTTAGCCATTTTTGCTTCTGAAGGAGAGGCTTTGTTAAATGAGGCAACCTTGCAGGGGCGGTCGTGTTTGACATTCAATATGTTTGGATATAACTATGAAGTAGATGTTTCCAAATATGATGTTATTGAAGGAACACCACTGGCTTATCCTTGCGGCGTGCATTTTGTCGGGACGGTGTATAATGGCAAAGAGGTAACCTTAATCAATACGAACGACAGTTCTCCTTACTTTTTGTACAGTACGGCAAGGGCTGGCACGGTGGAAGTAGCAGGGGGGGAGGTAGTGACGATGATTTATTCAAGCGGGCATTGGTATGTAAAATCTCGGTATGATAATGATTTTTAGTAGTTTCTATTAGCGGGGGACATAAGTGTTATTGATTAACCACGAGTATATAAATAATTGATAATCAATCCTTATCTCTAGCGAGGGACTTAAGTCCCTCGC
>NZ_JBWKYN010000010.1:0-56326 GCF_059423785.1 Arcicella sp. GW458-12-2-14-TSB2
GTGCGACTTAAGTCGCACCCTAATAGAAATTTGTTATTCTTAAAATTTAATAAATTATAAGTTAAACCTACTTTGTAACTAAAGTCTTCTTCAAAAAAACCGAAATATACTTTACCGTAGGCTCAAACCAAGGATTGAATAAACAAAAAGAATGGGGGGCATCTGCAAAAGTATGTACTTCTGAATAAATCTTATATTGGTCTAGCACCTTTCTGAAATCGTCTCTACCAGCATGCATTCTATCTACAGAACTATTTAAAAAGAGTGTCGGAGGGGTATTTGCTCCAACATGGAATAATGGTGATGCTTCATCCCAAAGTTGAGGATTGTCTTTTTTAGGATATCCAAACCAATAAGTAGCGGCGGAAGTGCCTTTTGAATCATTGCCTTCACCAGATTCTGGATGTACGAAAGAAAGTGTACCATCAATATCTACAATTGCTTGTACCTTGCTAGAGAATTTTAAGTTACCATTTGTTCCTTCATAGACTGGATTATCGGCCGTTACGCCCATGAATGATGCCAATTCTCCTCCTGCTGAAAATCCTAGTACTGCAATTTTGTTAGTATCAATGTCCCATTCAGTAGCATTTTCACGCATCCAACGAAGAGCCGTTTTTAAATCATGTACAGCGGCTGGATAAAGTGCTTCGGTGGATAATCTGTATTCTGGTGTAAAACATACATAACCTTGGTCAGCTAATCGCCTTGCTAATTGGTAGTGCTGTGTTCTATTGCCAGTTCGCCATCCACCGCCATGAATAATCATTACGGCAGGCAATGGTTTTTCGCTTTTCTTTTTAGGAGAGAAAACGTCTAACAATAATGCTC
Source organism: Arcicella sp. GW458-12-2-14-TSB2 (assembly GCF_059423785.1). NCBI lineage: Bacteria > Pseudomonadati > Bacteroidota > Cytophagia > Cytophagales > Flectobacillaceae > Arcicella > Arcicella sp. GW458-12-2-14-TSB2. The sequence continues at coordinate 832 of NZ_JBWKYN010000010.1, forward strand.
TGTTTCCAATTTTCCCATAGGTAATGCCTTTGCTTTCAGATACAGTTGGTAATGACTTTTCGGGTACAATCTCAGTAACAGGATGAGATTTCTTACTATTCACATAAGCACTGTAATTACTATATGATGTGTCAACTTTCCCCGTAATGCCAAAACGAGCAGGTTGATGCCAGAAATTATTTAATGCTGGATTTGGATTGCCTGAAAATATATTCTCTAACGTATATTCACTTATCTGTTTTTCAGAAAGTTGGTGCGACCATTTTACCCTAGCATCAGTTTTTGCACCTTCTCCTGTGCTTCCATATTCGGCATAAAATGTTGTTTTTTCGTTTTCAACTTTTCCCCATGGGTCCCACCCTTCTGGTAAAATGTGTTTTCCTAATTCGCAATTGATAAAAACTGTTTTGGCAAAACTTCTCCATGGGCGACCTAAATATACTTTGTTGACATCTGCCGAAGCCGTTAGTTTACAGTTTTTGAAAACATAGCCATAATTCACCCATTTTGGTGTAGAGGCAGCGGTAACATAGCCATTTGTTTTGCTATGAATAATACAGTTTTCAAATAAAACAGTGGCTGGTCCAAAGATAAAATCGACAGTTCCTTCAATGTAGCAATCAACAAAATGCTGACGAGAATTATCGCCTGCTGCGAAAATAGTATCTTGATTGCCTAAGAAGCTACATTTTTTGATTACACAACGGTCTCCTTCAATGTGCAAAGCCACTGCCTGACCTACTCTCCCAGCAGTATTTTCAATGATAAGATTTTCTAAGGTAATATCATTGCCTAATACTCTTAACGTATAAGAATCAAAGGTTTCCATTTTCCCTTTACCCGAGAAATCATTGTATGAAATAATCGTACTGTCTTCACCAATAATAGCAATATTGCTTAGCGTACTCGGAATGTTCACTTTTTCTTTATAGATACCTTTTTTGATACGAATCGTAATTTGGTTGGGAAGATAAACCCTAACAGCATCAATGGCATCCTGAATGTATCTAAAATCCCCCGAGCCATCTTTAGCAACAACTAAATCATGCTGAATTTTTAGGGCTTGACTATTTCCCAAAAAGGAAATCAAGCATAGTAAAAGTATAAAAATATAGTTGTGTTTTGTTCTCATAAAAGTTATGTAGGTAAATCGAAAAATCCTTAAATTATAAAGACTAAATATTCTGAAAACTAATGTTTCTCCAAAGGGTTTTTATGGATAGTTTTAACATTACCTATTTTAAACATAAAATCAGTTGATAAACGAAAATTGCTTACCAACTGATTTTACTTTTCTATTAACGGACGAATTAATTCGCCAGCTAATAGAAAGGTAAATTATAATGTATTTAGTTGACTGTTAATCACTCATTCACAACTCACTAAATCACCATTACCTTACCAACCTGGGTTTTGTTGGAACTCAGATTTATTGGTAATGACATCTAAGTGCGACTGCGGAATTGGTCTCAATACTTGATAATCTTTGATATTGGTTTTAGCATTCGGATTATAAGCTTTGATGTATTCTACTAGCTTACCTGTTCTTTTTAAATCAAACCAACGTAATAATTCACCTCCTAATTCTCTGGCACGCTCTTCTAATACAAAGTCAATGTTTAATTGACTAGCAGTAATCTGCATATCAGCGGCACGTCCGGGTTTAGCACGATTTGTTCTTAATAGGTTCATGTATTTTACCGCTTCAGCAGTATTACCTGCCTTCATTTCTCCTTCGGCTGCAATCAAATACATTTCAGCAATTCTCGTTACGAAAGCATCTCTTTTACTTCTAAATTCAAAAATCGCTGTTCTATCTGTTGTACTGTTGTGTTTATGCATTTCGATAAAATTACGGAAATCTACTAACGATTGGTCTGCATTATATAAATCGTTGATGTCTTTCAGCTCATATTTTTTAGCTTTACTTGCTTTGAAAGCCGATGAAAGTGCTTTATGACTCCAGTATACGGCTGTATCTCCCTGAATCATGCTAGTATAAACCCCAATCTGACCGCCGTTTGCTTTCCACACTTCTTTAAAAGTACCATCATAACGTTGGTCGATATCACTATTGAAAAGCTCTAGGTATCTTCTGGTACAGGCATAACGTTGAAAACCAATACTATTTGGAATATCCAAAATCATTCCTGCATGAAAGTCATAACGAGGGGTAAACATTAAGTGTAGTTGATTCCCTCCTTCAGGTCTGAAAGCGTTGGCAGTAGAATTGCCATCAAACTCTAAATCAGCAGGGTTTAATAAGTTATCAGCAGAATAATTTACATAGAATATCACTTCTGAATTAGTTGAGCCTTCACTATTATTAATATCCCAAAGGGCTGTATAATCACTGAATAATTTGAAATTATAATCACTAATTACCTTTTTTGCCAAAGCGGCTGCTTCTGCATTTTGACCTCTGGTTAATAACATCCTTGCTTTGAATGCTTCCGCAGCAGGTTTAGTTACTCGTCCGCCTTCATGATTAACTCTTCCCCCTAGGTTAGCAATAGCTAGGTCTAAATCAGCAAATATCACTTTGTAAAACTCATCAACAGAACTTCTAGTAGAGGTAGTTTGTACGCCTATTGTTGGTTTGGTAGATAAATGTACACCACCCCACGTTTCGACAATGAGCCAATTGTACATCGCTCTTAGGTAATATACTTCCCCTAAACGCAATTTTTTAGTAGCTTCGGGTAAAGGAGAAGTAGGTATTTTTTCGATAGCAGTATTACAATAGTTGATTGCTGCATAAAGTCTACTCCAATACACCTGTATAATAGGGCTTTGACTATTAAAATTGGCACTCATATCGGCAATTTCTGGATGATGACAGTCGCCTCCTTTTAGAAAAAGGTCGGTAGCTAATTCTGTCATGGTAGCGCCACCTTCTTTGCCATACCAAAAACGTAATGGGGTATAAGTACTGTTTACTAACGATTCTATTCCTGTAGTGGTGGCATAAAAAGTATCGCCTGTTAGTCCACTTTTATTGGTTTCATCTAAAAAATCTGAGCATGACGATAGCCCGAAAGCGGCAACGCCTATAACGAATGTGAGTATCTTTTTCATAATGCTGGTATTTAAAAAATCGATAAATTAAAAATTAACATTTAAACCGAATATCAACTGCTTGGTCATTGGGAAAGCCAAACTTCCGCCACGTTCTGGATCGTAAGGGGCTAACTTGCTGAATGTAAAGTAGTTTCTCATGGTTGTGTAAATTCTAATTCTCGAGATGCCCCATTTACTGCTTATTTTTGAAGGTATTTCATAACCTAAAGAGATGTTTTTGATTTTCAAGAATGAACCGTCTACATAATATAGCGTACTCATATAAGTGCTGTTTTGGTTTTTGTTCATATCTGGACGAGGGTGGTCGTTAGTAGGATTTTCTGGAGTCCAATAGTCTACTTTTGGACCATTTTCTCTACCATCAATCTTGTAATTCCCACTTGCCTCACTTTTAATCATTTGTCCTTCACGAGCAAAGAAGAAGATAGATAAATCAAAATTTCTGTAGCTGATATTATTATTTACCCCAAGGTTAAAGTTTGGACGAGGCGTTCCTACTACCATTCTATCGGCATCTGGTGTGATTTTACCGTCATTATTTACATCTTGTACTCTGATGTCGCCTGGTACTTGACCATATTTTGCAGCCTCAGATTCTTGTCCTAATTGCCAGATACCAATCTTTTTATAATCATAATATACTTGGGTAGGCTGACCAACAATCCAACCGTTTCCTAAGTCTCTATCAGCTCCGCCTGTTAATGCTACGATTTCTTCTTTGTTGGTCGAGAAAGTGAAATCAGTTGACCATTTTAAACCTTGAGGTGATTGACTTACAAGATTCAATGTTGAAATTTCTATTTCTAACCCTTTGTTGGCTGTTTTTCCTACGTTTTCGTACACACTTGTGTAACCAGAGGTATTAGGTAAAACACGTTGCATCAACAAATCGCTAGTATTACTTTGGTAGTAATTGATTGCTCCGTTTATTCTATTATTCAATATACCAAAGTCAATACCTACGTTGGTTGTTGCTGTTGTTTCCCAAGAAAGATTAGGGTTTGAAATAGCCTTAGGATAATAACCATACGCTGCCGTTTCACCGAAAGAATAAGTTACCTTTCCTAAACCGCCCAAAGTTTGATAAGGAGAAATCGCAGAGTTGCCTGAAATACCATAACTACCTCTTAGTTTTAAATCAGTGAACAATGAGCTATTTTTCATAAAAGATTCCTCAGAGATTCTCCAACCCAAAGCTACCGAAGGGAAGTATCCCCATTTATGACCCTTTGCCAATACTGATGAACCGTCGGCTCTTAAACTGGCACTTAACAAGTATTTATTATTGTATTGGTAGTTTACTCGACCGAAGAACGATTCCAATGTGCTTTCTACTAAACCACTTTTAATGGCTACTTGCGTTGAATTTGCACCTAAATCATAAAAGGTAGTGGTCTCTGATACTTGATTGAAGCCTGTTCCAGAGAATGATTCTGTAGAACGACTTAAAAAGCTATTTCCTAATAAGAAATTGAAATCGTGTTTGCCCAAGGTTTTAAGATATGTCAAGGTATTCTCCCATGTATAATTTAAAACATTAGCACTTTCGATACCAGATTGAGAGATATTACCAGCTCTAGTAATGGTTTGAGCACCATAATAATATCCTCGGCGACTGTTTTGAATATCTAAACCAAAAGAAGTTTTGAATGTAAGATTTTTGATAATTTCCCAGTCTAAATACGAAGCATTAAAAATCCTTTTTTCTAACAAATTATTGGTGTAAACCCCTGGTACTTCATCAGCCAATGGCGTAATGTTAAAGCTTTGTCCAGCTACAGGATAAATAATAATATTTCCATTAGCATCGTAAGGAGTACCATAAGGATTTATTTTATTGGCCTGATTCAAAGGGTCTTGGCGGATGTCGTTATCGCGATAAGTGTAAAAAATCTTCGAACCAATTTTTACGTTTTGGAACAACTGATGATTAACACCCACACTTCCATTATAACGTGTCAATTGATCATTTTTAAACAAACCTTTTTCACCATAAGCACCGAATGAAATATTAAAAGTTGTTTTTTCATTACCACCATTCAACGAAATTTCATGGTTTTGAATAGAGCCTTTCTTTAAGATTTCACCTCGCCAATCTACAAATTTGTGGTTTTTGATCGCATCTAATTCTTCAGGATTGAATATCGCCGCATCATCTGTAATTCCTCTAGTACGGAACGCCTCTCTTTTGAAAGTTGCGTATTCTTCACCATTTTGAATAGCTCCTAAGCCAGCGTTGTCTTGTACACCATAATATGAGCTAAATGAAATTTTTGTTTTGCCTGATGTTCCACTATTAGTCGTAATCAAAATAACGCCATTTGCACCACGTGTACCATAAATAGCTGTTGAAGAAGCATCTTTCAATACCACCATCGTTTTAATATCCGATGGATTAATCTCTAATGCAGAGGCACTATAAGGTACACCGTCTACTAAAATCAAAGGAGAGTTAGAAGCACTTAATGAACGGTTTCCACGTAAAGTAAAGCTTAAGCTTGAACCTGCCTGACCATCGTTTCTGGTTAAATCTAACCCTGCAATTTTCCCTTGTAGAGATTCTAAGGCATTACTCGTTGGCGTAGCAACGATATCAGCAGATTTTAATACAGAAACTGAGCCTGTTAAATCTTTCTTTTGTACAGTACCATACCCTACTACCACTACTTCACTTAAAGTTTTATCATCCACTTGTAAAGAAACATTGATATTCTTTTGATTCCCTACTAAAACCTCTTTATTAGTATAGCCTACAAAGCTGAATACTAAAACTGCCTTATCGTCTGGTACTGCTATTTTATAATTACCATTTGCATCTGAGTTTACCCCTCTATTCGTTCCTTTAATAACGATGTTCACACCGGGTAAGCCCATGCCTTTTTCGTCGATTACTTTTCCTGAAACGGTTTGTTCTACAATGGCTATACTTTCAGCTTGTACATCCGACATGGAAGTATTAGCCGTATTATTAAGTTCTACACTTTTCTGGTTGGAAATATTCTCGGAAGAGGGTGTTCCCGAATCACCTCTTCCTTTTTCTTTTTTTCCGTCCATAACCAAATAAGAAGTTTTGTTTACTTTTTTATAGGTTAGTCCGAACGGAGAAAGCAAATGATCAAGATTTTTTTCGATACTCAAATTATTATTAATGCTTCCAGCTTGAACCATGTAGCGTTCAACCGTCTTCAGTTCAAACATGATTTCTACTTTATACTGGTTTTTTAATTCCGATAAAGCATCTTTAAGTTTCTTACTAGAGAATGGAGCTCTTTCTGCCTGCGAATTTTGAGGCATTTGTTGCACCATAGCAAGGGCTTGCGAAAGGCCTATTTGCTTACCAAGAAGCATGAGAGTGACCATAAGCCCCATTTTTGAGGCTTTTTGTAATCGTTTTTTCATAATAAATGGAGGAGATGTTTTTTAGGAAATGTTTTTAGTATTCCGACAATTGCACGTGTGTTCCTTGTCTGACCACATTAATGTTTAATAATTCTGAAATTGATTTTAAAAGTTCATCTACATTTTCTGCCCTGAACGAGCCCATCAGCACTCTTTTTGAAAGCTCTGAACCTTTTATTTCTACTTGTAATCCATAATTTTCTTCTAATAAATAGGCGACTTCTTCTAAGGTAGTTTCTTCAAAGACAAAGCGTTTCTCTTCCCATGCCGAATAGGCTTGTGGTTCGGCAGTTTCTTTGATTTGTACATGATTGTGGCGGTCAAGTGTTAGCAATTCACCCGGCTTCATCATTACATTTTTGCTTTGTTTGCCTTCTTGATAACGCAATTGTACTTTACCTTTATTCAAAATAACCTTTGAGCCTCTTTTTCTAGCATACACCGTAAATTCAGTACCTAACACTACTACTTCAAAATCGTTAGCAGATTTTACGATAAACTTCTGATTGTCAACTGTATGCTTTACTGAGAAATTAGCTTCTCCGTTTAAAAAAACCTCTCTATTAGTTTGGCCAAAACCCCAGCGAAGTAAACGAAGTGATGAATTTGAATTAAGGGTTACTTTACTACCATCTGGCAAGACTAAAGACTGCGTTTCACCAAAAGTAGTTTGATAGTTTTGATAGATGATTTTATCTTGGAAAATAAAAGCCGTTAAACCTATTAGCAATACAATTGAGGCGGCAATTAGCCAATTCATTCTTCGGCGGTTATTATTTTCTGATAATTGTTCTGTTACTTCATCTTCGGTGAGCCATTCGTCGTGAGGATTACTTTTGATAAAGCTAGTAAAACCAGTCAAGGCTTCATTGCTTTCGGCTAAATATTGAGGGTGTCTTTTCTCCCATTCTTCTAGCCACTGATAATACAATTCCTCATTGGCTTCATCCTTTAGCCATTCTTCAATAAGATTGCGTTGCAAAGGTGAGGTCTTGCGAGCAAAATGGTCAAATATTAATTCGTATGTTATTTCTAGTTTCATTGTATTTCAAGGCTTTAATAGAATCGGATAATAGTATTAGAAGTTGGTCTATATTATTAAGACACTATTTTTGTAAAATCCCCTTAGTTTTATCTTGTTATAGCATTTAAAATCAGATATGAATGACCTAACGTTAATGCTGCATTAAAAATAAGACAATACTAATTAACCAATGTTCTTTTAATCCTTTCCGAATAATTGCCAATGCTTTACCAATATGTACTTCAACCGTTTTGATAGAAATGTTCAATTCGGTGGCGACTTCCTGATATTTTTTGCCCTCAAACCGATTTAACAGAAATACTTTTCTACATTGTGGGGAGAGCGATTCTACTAATTCTTCTACCTGATGAAATACCTCTTCAAATTGCGTAATGCTATCGGGTCTTTGTCCAAGAGCTGATTCAAAATGAATAGCTGAATCTAGCTCATCCAACTGTTTAAACTCAGAACGAATATGATTGTAAGCCTCATTCCGAACACATCTAAACAAATAAAAACGATAGGAAGAAGTGATAGTAAGGTAAGCTTTGGTTTTCCAAAATCTGCAAAATACCTCACTGACTAAATCTTCTGCAAGCTCTTTTGAATACACAAAACGCACAGCATGACTGCAAAGAATTTTATGATAACGCCTAAACAACATTTCACAACCTTTTTGTGGAGATTCCTCAAAAGCCTTGCGAATGAAAAGCTCAGAATCATTGAATGCAGTTTTCCCCTCAAGTGTAATATCTTGTGCTTCCTCGTCTAAAGCTTTTAGCTGAGTAACCGTAAGATTACTTAATTCATCAACGGATTCATGTATTTTTGAGGGACTCATAAGCTATGATTTTAACAAAAAATTCTTTGAATTATTCTATCGTATATAAAGGTAAGACACAATCTATCAAAAAGCCCCTTAGTCATTTGGAGATTTTTTTGAATAAATTTTAAAATTGGAAGAATGGAGGGGAAATAGGCAAGTAAAACCCTTATCACTAGGCAGGGACTTAAGTCCCTGTCTAGTGATAGAGATAAGAAGATTAAAGCTTAGGTTCAAGCCATAAGGCTGTGAGAAGCAACACAATTAAAACATACCAAAGCCATTCGGGAAGGCTTGTTGAAATACTTTGAGCTGTATTGCCTGTACTATCAATACTTTCTTTTAAATATGGCTTGATACTTTTTGCGTTGGCAATATCATTTTGATTTTCTTCGACATATACTGCTAAACTATCCTGAAAGGTATTCCATCCAGTTTTTCTAAAAGTATATTTTGCTTCGGCAGATAAGGGATTAATACCCGATTGAGTGCTAAAGGCAGTATCTTTCGCAACGATAATCCTGTTTTCAGTATTCTGTATAGTTTTAAGGTTTTCTACAACATCTGGGTAAAGAGGAGCATCAATACGAATAGCATTGTCAGAAGACGGATTTAGTGCCTGAAATGTACTTTGCCAGATTTTAGTATAAGTAATACTATCTCCACTAAGTATCAAAGGAAAACTTTCGTTTAACAAACTAATGCCCACTTTGCCATAATGTTTTTGTATCGCAATAGGATATTCAAAAACGACTTTTTGAAATGCTACAGGTTCAAACTGATAAGGATGAGCCGTCAGGTCTTGCGAAATAACAACGTTTTCTTGTGTTGAAGTTCTTCTTACTTTCCATTTTGTTCCTAGATGTTGATTGATACTTTTTATAGCAACATCAGGTTCTTCTACATTGATAAATAAAATACTTTTCCCTTCTGCAAAAGCCTTTTTTACCAAACTATTTCCCGCATTTGAAGGGTCTGTAATGATAATATCTGGTACAAATTTCTTGGTAGCATTAATTGAAAATGTACTTTGTGTATTCTTAGCTACTGTGGTAATCGTTTCTACTTGGTTGCCATTTTTTCCGAGCCAGTCGGCTAAAGTTTTACTCTCAAAATCAGGATTTGATAAGATAAACTGAAAATGTTTAGGTTGATTTTTGAGGCTGAAAAAATTAACTTCTTGCAACGATTTCTCTTCTAAAGCTAATACTAAAGCTGTTTTGCCAATAGAAAAATTAGTAAAGCGTAACTGAAAGCCATTGAACCCTTTTGATAATTTTAGGCTATCTATCACTTGATTGCCATACTTCAATCGAAGCATTTGTGCTTTTGAGGAGTTGATTTTACCATCTATCTGCTGTATTTCTCCTTTATTAAGCACGCCTTTCCAATGTATTTCTTGTAATTCATCGGGTTGAAAATAAGGAATCCAATAAATGCTTTTTTGATTGAGTTTACTCAATAATTCTGGCGTTGCATCTTCGCCAAACAAATAAATTTTACCAAGCTGACTAATCAATTGTGGATTATCAATGACTTGACGATTGAAAGCTTTTTGAGAAAATACTTCGCTAATTTTTAAACTATCTTTTACTGTTTGAATAGCTTGCTGAGGAATATTGTCGCTTACTAATAATATTTTATTTGAATCAATAGATTTTTCGATGGTAGGATTAATGAAAAATAAGCAGACAGTCAGCCAAAGTAACAAATTCAATCCAGTTTTTAACCAAATTCTTGACATTGAACCAGATTTTTTTTGCCATATCGCCACAATTTGTACAAACAGTAAAGCCAACAGAGCCAGAACAATAAGCCAGTCGAAAGTACCAAAAGAATTTATCGTAAATAGATTTAATATCATTGATGAATTTTATTTTTTATAAACTAACATTCTTCCAAAAGGCTTTTTCTAGCTTCTTTTCTCCTAAATATGACGGACTTGAAAGGTTGTTTTTACTTGGAAGTGTTTTGTTAAGCAATTGGTAGAGCTTATTCTGCAAAGAAATTGTTTCAGCTTTTGATAAATCTTTATCATTAATCATTTTTTGCAAAGCTGTCAGAATTGACCAATTGTTCAAACTGCTATTGATAATTTTTGAGCTCATTATCGTACTTAACAATAATACCTTTTGCTTATTCTGTACCGATAATTTTTGGTTCTCAGCCTTTGTGCTAGCAATGCCTATTACTTCTGCTACCAAACTTTCAATTTGTTGTTGAGAATAGTTCTTTTCAAATGAAAACTTCTCATTAAACTTTGTCAATTCGCCCGTTAAACGTTTTTCTTTTTCTTTAATCGGTGGTGGGTCAAAACTCGTCTTTTTCACAAAAGTACGCGCCTTATGTTGTGCCGATTTCAAATATTCTAAGGCCTTTTTTTCAAACGGAATCGCTTTTTCAGGTTCATACATCCGTAGGTGTAATTCCGACTGCCACATTTGTTCTAAAGCCATTTTTAATAGACTTCTAGTAGACTGCTCATAGAAGGTATTCGCTTCACCATCATCGTGTGAGTGTACGTAATCTGCTAGTAAACCAGCTAATGGGTCTTTATTATCCGTATCTGGTTTATTCCCACCGTGGTCATGTTCTTCATGCTTTTCGCCCGCTTCTTGGTCATGTTCACCTTCATCGTGTGCGTGGCGGAATCCTTTTAATAAATCCCCTCCTGCTTCGTTTTCATTAGGCAAAGCATTGGCAGAGCCAATAGAATTTTCAAATTCTTCCCCTAAGTATTGTCCATAACGTAATCTAAGAGCCTTCTGATCAAAACCAATTTCATTAGAAGTACTATTAAATTCTTTAGCAGGAAGCTTTTTTCTTTTGGCAATTAACTTTTCAGTATCAATTATAATTTGTCGCTGACTTCTGAAATACTCTGGCATGATGTTCATTGCCATTGTAGCCAAATCTGCTTCCTCGACTTGAGTCGTATCTTTGTAAACAATAAAGTACGTATCTGATTTTGTATAATTTGGCGTTGGACGTTTATTGTCAAATGCTGCCCAGTAATAATAAAGTTCGTCGCCAGGAGCAAAATTTAAAGCCTTTAAATCAATGTTTTTAATCACATTGGTTTGTTTAAAATTGACATTGGAAATAGGAATTTTTACTTCTCTGAATTTCACATTTTCCCCAGAACCTCTTGCCAAGGTAGCTACAATAAATGCCTGACTTACCAAGAAATCATCAGAAATCTTAGCTGAAATCTGTACATTTTTAGGGTCTTTTAAATAATGTAATTTGTATAGTTCTTTAGAGGCTGGTTCTATTTTTGGGGCTAAGTCTGGAATGGCTTCCAGACGATAATAGTCTGATTGATAAATCAATGAATCATTCCAATAGGCTTTAAAGGCATATAAGCCCGAGCTTAAGAGCTGATCGGAATGCTCAAATAATCCTTTATTATTGTTAAAAGAAATTTCATCCCCCTGATTATTAACCAGTTTCACAGAAAGGTGTTCAGCATTAGAAAATTGTATTTGCCATTTTAATAACGAACCTACAATGGCTGATGCATTCATGTTCTGACTTTCAACAATACCTAAACCTGTATAAGCAGGTGCTTGAACAATTAGTTTGGCTTTTGTAAAAACAGGAATACTAATTTGTTGAGATGCGTGTGAGACACTTTGTTTTTCTGCTTCCACACTTTGTGATTGTTTCTTTAGTAAATTCGGTACAAAAGCATAACAAAACCATGAGAACATAAAAACTACAAAATAGACTATCAAGTTTTTCTTAAAAACCCATGGAGTCTGATAATGGTTTTGTGAGAAAAGCCTTTCTAATTGTAATTGTTGTGCCAAATTAGGACTTTCAATGGCTAATAATTCAAGGCTGTATTCTGTATTTTCAATTTTTTGATGAATCAGATGAATAGTTTCTGTGCTTTTGTTTTGAAAAAGTTTTGTGATAAATGCCATTATAAGCAAGGCTAGTATAAAACCAGCTATTGCTAAAGCTGAAGACTTTACTAATAATAACAAACAGAAATATGCCGAACCAGCCACCAATAAGCACATCAAACCAGCCATAATATATAGCTGAAGCTTGACTTTTGTGATAATTTGTTTTAGTTGATTCATGAGTTTTTATAAATGGCAATCCATCTTTCTAAAGCTAACAGTAAAATAAAAATCAAGAGCAATGACTTTGGAAACCAATCATTTGATAATGCTTTAAAGTACTTCTGTGCCTTAAATAATGAATTGAGTTGTTGATGACTTAATGCTTTGTACTCGTTTTGTAAACCAAAATGCTGAATAATTTTTTCTCCTAAAAACTCAGGGAGTAAACCATTATAAACCATTTCGGTATGTTGTGAATTTAATAAATCAGGAATTAATATCTGATTTGTCTGCTGCTCTGTTACCTCCCACTTATTAGTATTTGAGAAAAAATACAGTGTATTGTTTGTAAGCCCTTTTTTAAGAGGACTGTTGCTAAATATAATGTCATAAGAAACATTATTTTCTGCCTTTTCGCTTAACTGGAATGCCAATTGGTAGGTTTGTGATAATGCTGCGAGAGAAGCTTTAATACTTTGCTTTTCACTATCATCATTATTTTCAATGAGCACTTTTATCAAACCTGTATGCTTTACTGCTCCATTTGGAATGTTATCAGTAGCAACGGTTAATAGTTTATTCGAACCAATGAAGACTTTCTTATTATCTTCAAATGCCAGATAAGGCTTAGTTTGTTGTTGACTTGAATCCTTTAAGCTGTGTATCGAAAAAGTATTTGGCACAAAAATATGAGGTAAGCTCGCTAATGTTTCTGAATTAACGAAGTACATATTAATCTGTTCGTTACCAATTAGTTCGCTTAGTTGATTCAAACTATTTTGTATTGTTATACCACCAATATTTTCGTTTTTAGCAACTTGGTTAAAGTCGGTTACAGCTTCTAAGGACGTGGTAATCCAATAACATTTTTCTCCTTTTTTTAAAGCCTCTTCTAATTCAAATTTATAGTTATTGACAACAAATGAATTTTTCTGAACCAAATGAACTTTATGAGCTTCCTGATGACTGTTTAACGTATGCAATAATGGTTTGCTTAATAACAAGCAGAGTAAAAGCAATAATAAACACCTGAGTATAAGCAAAAAGATATTGTCTAATCGAATGCCTCTAGATTGTTGAAGATTCTTTTCGATTAACCAATTTGTTGCTGCCCAGTCTATAACTTTTCCTTTTTTTTGATGCCAAAAGTGAATGATAATTGGCACTGCAATCGCCAATGCTCCCCACAGCATCAAAGGATTTAATAATTCCATTTTTTTTGCTTTATGCAATAAGCTTTAGGCTTTATGCAAATCAAAGTATATTAAAATTCCAATTCAGAGCAAGATGTTTTAAGCTAAAGTTAATAACCAAAATTACCCTTACCTTCTTTTCAAAGATTCACTGATTACATTAGCAATAGGGTTTTCAAGGCTGGTTCTGAGTAAATACACAAAAGGAATTTGTAATGCCAATGTCAGGTTCTTAAGATAACTCTCTGCATTTTTCAATACTTCGGCTTTGATACTTTCAGCTTGCAATTCAACTTCTTTACCAGTTTCTAAATCTTTAAAACGAAAAAAGCCTTTTAAATCAAAATCTATTTCTTGTTTGCCTAATACCTGAAAAACCATTACTTCTCGATGCGGATTAGCTAGATTCTTAATCAAATTCAACCATTCTTCATTGATTTGTAAAAAGTCGGAAACAAAAATGACAACCTCTTTTTGCTTTTGTTGAAAGATGGGAAATTTAGGATTTTCGTTTAACCAATCTCCACTAGCTTTCGCTTTTTCTAAGGCATATAAAATTCTTTGAAAAGACTCTTTCCCTGAACTGACTAATGTTTGTACTTCTCCATTTTGCAAGGCATACAAACTCATCATATCTCCTTGACGATAACTCAGATAAGCTAAAGAAGCCAACAGTATTTTAGCATATTGTAACCTACTTACACCATTCTCTGTATAATTCATCGACCCTGATAAATCGATGATAAATCTAAGATGATAATTACTTTCAGTTGAAGATTCTCTGACTAAATGTTTCTGAGTTCTTGCATATAGTTTCCAATCGATTCGCTTAGGGTCGTCACCAGCTTGATAATGCTTATATTGTTCAAATTCAATTCCGTAGCCAAAGCGTTTACTATGATGAATCCCCAACATTAGCTCCTCACTGACTAATTTACCAGCCAGTTGTAGGTTGTTGAGTTTTATTAATTCGGTGGATAATAATGGCATGAATGTTTTATGTCGTCCCTGACGGGACTTTTAAACCGTTTATTGTTTGTTTTTTCTACCGATATTTAATCCCTAACGGGATTTATTTGTCGAAATATTCTTATTTTTTGTGCCGATATTTTAATTGATTTTATTTGTCTCGTAGAGACACTATATCGGTAGAAAAATATATAATTTCCGTTAAAGAATCCCGTAGGGATGATATATTTTATTGTAGGTCTTTAAATATATATTTTTCATCGAAATCAACTTCAAAAACTTTCAAAAAATCTAAATACTCTTCTCTAAAGGTCTTTTTCTTATGATGTTCCTCTTGATTTTCAATGTAAGTAATCACATTCTTTAGTTGTGATTTCCCATAAGAAAAAGCTCCATAACCTTCTTGCCATTCAAATCTACTTTTTAAGAATTTCTTTTCATTTATCCATTTAGAAGAGTTACCTTTTATATCCTGCAACAATTCTGAAATAGACTGCGTCGGCCTTATGCCAACAAGTAAATGAATATGGTCTGGCATACCATTAATAGCAATCATTTTATGTTTATTACTTTGTACAATTCCTGTGATGTATCTATATAATTCATCTTTCCAAGAATCTCGAATAATACTTTCTCTGTATTTAACAGCGAAAATAATATGTAAGTGTATTTGCGTATAAGTGTTTGCCATATAGATATTAGTGTAGATTTGAATTGGGTGACTATTATTTCAACAACTCTCTTATGACATCATCTGTAGTAATTCCTTCGGCATCGGCTCTGAAATTAAGGGAAACACGATGTCTTAGAATCGGGAATGCAAGGGTGTTGATATCTTCGGGTAAAACGGCAAAACGTTCGTGCAATACGGCTCTAGCTTTAGCACATAATACTAGGGCTTGTCCTGCTCTTGGTCCTGCTCCCCAATCACACCATTGTTTTACAAAAGCTGAATCAGAATTAGCTGGACGCGTTGACCTTACGAGTTGATTGATTTTTACAATCAATTCTTCACTAATATGTACCTGACGTGTTAGCTGCTGTAAAGTAATAATATCTTCATCAGTCATGATGGTTTGCAAAGTTTGCTTACCTACGCCTGTTGTACTTTTTAATACTTGTAATTCTTCAGTTTCAGAAGGATAACCCAGTTTGATATATAACAAAAAACGGTCTAATTGCGCTTCTGGAAGTGGATATGTACCCGCTTGTTCGATAGGGTTTTGCGTAGCGATAATTAAGAAAGGCTTTGGCAAATCATAATTAGTCCCTGCATAAGTTACCTTATATTCTTGCATGGCTTCTAGCAAAGCAGCCTGAGTTTTGGGTGGCGTACGGTTTATTTCATCCGCCAAAACGATGTTTGCAAAAATTGGACCTTTGCTAAATTTGAAGAATTTCTTCCCAGTTTCATGGTCTTCCTCCAAAATCTCTGTTCCTACAATGTCACCTGGCATTAAATCAGGGGTAAATTGTACCCTTTTGAATGCCATCTCCAAAGCCTCTGAAATGGTTTTTACCATCAGCGTTTTTGCTAGACCAGGAACACCTTCGAGTAAGCAATGTCCCCCTGCTAAGAGAGAAATAAGGATTTCATCAATCGCTTCTTCTTGTCCAACAATTACTTTAGCAATTTCTTTTTTTAGTAATGGCAATTTAGCCACCAATGTTTTATAATAAGTAAGGTCTTTATTTTCCAATGTCTAAACTGTTAGTGCGTATTGAATGATATTTACTCCAAATTTTGTATTGTCTTCTGCGAGCCACCGTTTATTTCGGAAGTCATAATCCCATTCACATCCATAATCTTTGTTGCTGTACAAAACACCAATTCGTCCGTTAATAATAATGGCTTTTAGGTAGTCATGCACAAGGTCGTCGCCCCAACCGTTAAGTTCAAAACTTGTTGTTGGAGGGCCATCAAAGTGAAAGAAGCAATTGTAAATTGGATGAGTATTCGGGATTTTTTGTAAGGCTTTTTCTCCAAATGTTCTTCCCATTTCTTGTTCAAACGATTTGGCAAAAAGTCCATCAATATCATGGTTACAATCATCCACAAATACAAAACCTCCGTTTTCTACATATTTGCGAAAATTGTCTCGTTCTTTACTAGAGAATTCTACTAATTTATGCCCACTCAGATAGCAAAAAGGACTCTTGAAAAGCTCATTACTGCTCAATAGTACTACTTTCTCTTTATCATCAATGGGTATGGTTGTATATTCTACCAAAGAATTAAGGATATTTGAAGGCATTCGTTGGTCTGTATCCCAATCTCCAGAAGCATATTGAATTCTTGTAAAAATAAATGGTTTCATATTGTCAAGTTGGCTTTCGGATGTCAGCCGTCGGAAGTCGGTCACCAGACGTTAGATTTGTTTTTTAAATTAATCTACATTCTAAAATTAGATAACCGATAGCCGACGACCGAAATCTGAAAGCTAAATATTATACCGCATCCGAAAGTGATGAGAAGGTAAATTCTCTGATTTTCATTGGCGGTACCATGTAATTTTGATTCGATTCTGTGCTGACTACACGCTCAGTTTTACCTAACATCTCAAGGTTGTTAAGCATGATAATCGGACTCTCATTGAATCTGAAATTTTTGATAGGATACTTGATTTTTCCATCTTCAATATAAAAAGTACCGTCACGTGTAAGTCCCGTTTGTAATAACGTTTGTGGGTCTACTGAACGTATATACCAAAGCTTAGTAACTAAGATACCTCTCTGCGTACTTTTAATCATTTCCTCTAATGTAGCCGTTCCTCCTGGCATAATCATGTTATTAGGAAAAGGAACAGGTTTTACGCCTTTTTCCTTGGCCCAATACCTTGAATAAGAAAGGTTTTTAACAACTCCTTTTTCAATCCACATCAATTTTTCTTGTGGTTGACCGTCACCAGCCCAAGGTGATGCAGGCAACTCTGGATAGGTAGGGTCTGAGAAAAACGTTACTCTTTCGTCAACAATCTTTTCTCCTAGTTTCGTTTTGCCCCCAGGCTTACTGAAAAATGAACGTCCTTCGTCAGCGCTACGGGCATCCATATCGTAGTAAATATTTTCCAACAATACTACCGCAGCCGTAGGTTCTAAAATAACGGTATATTTTCCAGGTTCTAATGCTTTAGCACCTTTTGAACCCAATGATTTTTGTATAGCGATTTTAGTAGCAGCCGCAGTGTCTAATTTATTCACATCGCTATAACCCTTAGCTACATAGCCAGAACCCGTACCGTCTTCTGTACGAACAGTCAATGAAAAATTCACATTAGTACTTTTGTAATAAGCAAAAAGTCCTTTTGAATTCATCATGGCTGTATAGCCTTTTTGGTCTTCTAAAAAGCCTGCAGCAACTAATTTTTGCTCTCTAGATAGTTTCAGACTTTTTGCAACGGCCTCTGCACGTGTATCAGGTGTAACACTTCCTGTTGAATCAAAATACCCTGTAGATTTAATATAAGTTTGTGGTCCTAATAAGCCTACATATTCAGGATTTTCAGGAGCAAGCTTCGCTAATTCTTCTGAACGACGTACTACCTTTTCTAAAGAAGCATCATCAAATTCATCAATGGTTGCTACCCCTACCTTTTTCCCATAAGCCGACTGAACAGTCAGGTTTTGGTTAGTTAAAGCGCCACTGGTTGATACTTCATTTCGAGCATAACGAAGATTCCCACGGGTTTCTCCCAGCAGGTTTACCTCGCATTCATCTGCTTTTGAATAGCTTAAGACCTTTGTTAACAAGGCTTTAGCTTCACTTTCAGTTAATATTATTGACATGTTGATTTCGAGATTAAAGAGTTTGATAAGCTTTAAGCTGTGAGTTATGAGCTTTAAGCTTTTTATTACTCTGATGTTTTATAAAAAACTCAAAGCTGAAGGCTCACTGCTCATAGCTAGATTAAATCTTACGTGCTGTATTAATTACATTTACACCATTAAAACGAGCCGTTGAACTACCATGAGAAACTGCACTTGATTGCGAAGGCTGACCTTTACCATCAAAGAACGAGCCGCCCAAACGATAATCACGATCATCACAAACCTTTACGCAAGAATTCCAGAACTCTTGTGTATTTGATTGATAGGCTACATCTTTTAGCATTCCTACAATTTTTCCATCTTTAATCTCATAATACAATTGTCCGCCAAATTGGAAGTTATAACGCTGTTGATCAATCGAGAATGAACCGTCGCCAACAATGTAAATTCCTTTCTTAACATCTTTAATCATTTCATCTACCGACAACGCTTCTTTGCCCGGAGCAAGCGAAACATTTGCCATACGTTGAAACTGTACTGACGACCAGCTATCTGCATAGCAACAACCATGAGATTCTTTTTCACCAATAATATGTGCTTGGTCACGAATGGCTTGATAATTTACCAAAGTACCTTCTTTTACTAAATCCCATTGTTTGGTTTTTACTCCTTCGTCGTCCCAACCTACAGCACCTAACGAACCTACTTGAGTTTTATCAGCAAATAGATTTACTTGTTTACTGCCATAATTGAAGTTTTTACTTTGCCATTTGTCAAGTGTAGCGAATGAAGTACCCGCAAAATTGGCTTCATAACCCAATACACGGTCAAGCTCTAATGGGTGACCCACAGATTCGTGAATGGTTAACCATAAGTGTGATGGGTCTAATACTAAATCGTATTTACCTGCTTCAACTGACTTGGCAGTAAGTTTTTCTTTAGCTTGTTTTGAGGCCGCGATAACATCCTCTAACATATCATAACCCTTGTTGTAGCGAGTAGTGATACCTGTTATTTTATCGCTAGGGTTGGTCTGTAGGTATTCGTAACCCATTCCCATTGGAGCACTCAATGTTCTGCGTGTCTCAAATTTCCCAGATTTAGGGTCGATAGCAGTCACATTAAAGATTGGCCAAATTCTGTGAATATCTTGGTCAATATACGAACCATCCGAAGAAGCAAAATACTTTTGCTCATTTACTAAGAAAAGTACCGAGTTTACATAATTGGCACCATTTTTCATGGCAGCATCATTCACTCCAAGCAATAAATCTACCTTTTCTTTGATAGGTACTTCAAAAGCATTTTTTTGAATAGGAGCTTTCCAGCTTACTTCGCCATAGCCATTCTGAGGAGCCAATTGTACAGGCTGAGTCATCAATTTAGCATTTGCCTTAGCGATAGCTACAGCTTCTTCAGCGGCTCTTGCTGTATCAGCTTCTGATTTGGCATCCACTACGGCTGCAAAACCCCAACAACCATTGGCAATTACTCTCACGCCTACGCCATAAGATTCTGTGTTGACAATGTTTTGAACTTTGTCTTCACGTGTTACAACATATTGATTGAGATAACGCCCAATTCTTACATCTGTGTAAGTTGCTCCTTTAGCTTTGGCGGCATTGAGTGCAGCATCAGCTAATCTTTTTTTGACTGCTACATCTACGTAGCCATCCATAAGAGCCTCAGCGGAAACAGGCCTTCCGACGATTGGAATATTGGGAAGCATCAACGCACCCATTCCCAAGCCTGACATTTGAATAAAATCTCTTCTTTTCAAAGCTTTTAGTTTTTTTAGTTGAATAGATAGAGGAAAAATACTTAGAAAACAGTTGAGAGGTTATACTTATTGGTGCTTTTGAGTATTACAAAAATATCAATAAATAATTCCTCAAACCTGTTCGATAGGTTTTTCCAAATACCTAAATATATTGTTTTTGATGAAGATATAAATACTTTGAAAAGTATGATTTTGATGAATGGTTAAATAAAGAAGGTGAATGGCTGACAATTCAGACCATCCACCTTTTATTAACTATACAGCATCAGATAAACTACTGAAGGTAAAGTCTCTTATTTTTAACGGAGGAACCAAACTGCCTCCTACACGCATGGGAGCACCCATTGCTTCTAAATTATTAAGCATAATTACGGGGCTTTCGTTGAAACGGAAATTTTTGATTGGGTACTTAATTTTTCCTTTCTCAATATAAAAAGTACCGTCACGTGTAAGTCCTGTGTACAATAATGTTTGAGGGTCAACGGCACGGATATACCAGAAACGTGTAACCAAAATACCTTTTTCTGTACCTTTAATCAAGTCAGCTAATGATTCTGAACCGCCAGCCATGATAAATCCTGATGGTGGTGGTGTAGCTTTCACTCCTTTTTTCTCTGCCCAGAATCTTGAATAGGTTAGGTTTTTAACTACGCCATTTTCTATCCAATAGATTTTTTCTTGTGGACGACCATCCCCTGAGAATCCTGCTTTAGGAATTTCAATATTAGCAGGATCTGAAAAAATACTTACTCTTTCGTCAAACAATTTTTCTCCCAGACGTATACCCCCACCTTTTTTACTCAAGAAACTTCTTCCTTCATCTGCACTTCTGGCATCCAAGCTTCGCATCATATTTTGCAATAAATCAATCAATGCCGCAGGTTCAAGGATTACAGTATATTTTCCTGGTTCTAATGCCTTTGCTGAACTTGAAGCCAATGCTTTTTGCATCGCAACTTCAGTAGCCGACTTTGTATTCAGCTTTGAAGCATCGTTGAAATCACGAATAGCATAGCCAGAACCTAAACCATCTGCTGTACGCACTGTAATTGAAAAATCAATGGAAGTAGATTTGTTATAACCGAAAAGTCCTTTGCTATTTCCGATGGCATTGAAGCCTGAAGAGTCTTCTAAATACCCTGCGGCTGTCAAGTTCTTTTTAGAGCAAGGGTCAATACTTTCAAAAGCAGCTTTTGCACGGTAATCAGGGTCAATGCTTGCTGTACTTTGTGCAAACGTTCCAGATTCTATGTATTTCTGTGGCCCGAGCATCGGTACATATTCAGGGTTTTCTGGTGCTAATTTGGCTATTTCCTCTGCTCTTCTAACAGTTTTTTCTAAGGATTTATCATCAAATTCATTGATGGTTGCTGTACCAGCACGTTTGCCAAATACTGCTGTTACTGCCAAAGAGAGGTCTAATGACTCCCCACTTGTAGAAACAGAATTTCGAGCATAACGAATATTTCCCGTGCGACTTCCACTTAGTGCCACACTCATTTCATCAGCTTTTGAAAATGCTAAAACTTTGTCTATTATCTTTTTAGCTTCTTCTTTTGTTAATATAATTGACATTTTTTTTCGAGATTAAGAGTTCTTCGAGCTATCAGCATTGGGCTATCGGATTTCGGATTGAAAAATAATTTATTCCGAAAGCTGACGACTGAAAGCTGATTGCTCACAGCTGAGCTAAACTATATTTTACGTCCTGTGTTAATCACATTTACACCGTTGAAACGAGTCGTGGCACTTCCATGCGAAACAGCACTTACTTGCGAAGGCTGTCCTTTCCCGTCAAAGAACGAACCGAATGTACGATAATCGTCTTTATCACAAATCTGTGCGCAAGAATTCCAGAACTCTTGTGTATTTGATTGATAAGCTACGTCATCTAGCATTCCTACAATCTCACCGTTTTTGATTTCATAAAATAACTGACCTCCAAATTGGAAGTTATAACGTTGCTGGTCGATAGAATATGAACCACGACCAATGATATAAATACCTTTTTCAACGCCCTTAATCATGTCAAAAACACTCAACTTTTCTTTACCAGGACGTAAAGACACATTTGGCATTCTTTGGAATTGTACCGAGTTCCAGTTGTCGGCATAGCAACAACCGTGTGATGCATTTTCTCCTAAAATATTTACTTGGTCACGTATTGCTTGGTAGTTTACCAAAATACCATCTTTAATCAAATCCCATTCTTTACAAGGTACGCCTTCGTCATCATATCCTACTGTACCTAATGTATATGGCTGTGTCTTGTCAGCTACAATATTCACTTGTTTGCTACCGTAGTTGAAAGCCTTCGTTTTCCATTTATCTAATGTTGCAAAGCTAGTTCCAGCATAATTGGCTTCGTAGCCCAATACACGGTCAAGCTCAGTTGGGTGGCCAACCGACTCGTGGATAGTCAAACCTAAATGATTAGGGTCAAGTACTAAATCATATTTACCAGCCAATACCGATTTAGCTGTCATTTTTTCCTTAGCTTGCTTAGCTGCCATGATAGCATCTTCTACCATGTCGTATGAATTACGATAACCTACTAAACCATTTGGTGCCGCAATTTTTTCGCTTGCCAAACCATCTAAATATTCATAACCTATACCCATTGGAGAACTAATGGCATCACGTGTTTTGAATTTGCCAGCCGCTTTATCAACCGCAGTTACCGTGAAAGTAGGCCAGATGCGGTGTACATCTTGGTCAATATAAGAGCCATCTGAAGATGCAAAATATTTTTGCTCGTTCACTAAAAACAAGTTGGAAGTAACAAACCCTGCACCATTTTTCAGGGCTTCGCTGTTTACTTTCATCAACAAATCTATTTTTTCTTGAACAGGTACTTCAAATGCATTTTTCTGGATAGGAGTTTTCCATGAAACCTCACCAACACCTTTTTGTGGAGCAAGAATTACAGGCTCTTTTTGGATTTTAGCATTCGCTTTAGCAATAGCTACCGCAGTTTCTGCACATTTGGCAATGCCTTCGGGTGTAACATCACTTGTTGCGGCAAAACCCCAAGTTCCGTTAGCAATTACACGGATACCCACGCCATACGATTCAGCATTAACAATGTTCTGAACTTTGTTTTCACGGGTAAACAAGAATTGTTGTAAATATCTACCGATTCGAACGTCGGTATAAGTAGCACCACGAGATTTGGTAGCGTTCAAAGCGATGTCAGCCATTCTTTTTTTAAAGGCTACATCTGCAGCAGGTTCTAGCAAACGTTCTGCTGTAACCATATTTCCCAAAACAGGAACGGACGAGCCCATCATGGCTCCTAAGCCCATACCAGATAATTGGATAAAATCCCTTCTATTCATATTGGGGTTTGTTGATTGAAGTTAAAATTAAATGAGGTAAAAATCGTGACAAAATAGACTATTCAACCCTATTCTACAAAATGGATAAAACAGCATAATCTAAAAATAGTAAATAAAAACGCAAAAACCATCTCCTTATTCGACAAAAAGCACAAGTTTATCGACATCTGTTAGAGTTTTTTGAAATTATAAAGAAAAGTGTACGATTTTATCCTATTAGATAAGAAAGAAAGGAAAGAATAAAACCATATAGTGATAGCCGTCTTTCAATAATAAAAGACGTTTATAGTGAAGTAAAAAAGCAATGAGAAGAAACGAAAAGGATACATATCCACAAACGGTTGCGTTGAAATCAGTGCAATAAATAGATAAAGCAAAAAAAGTAATCCAGCCTAGTATAAGTACCCTGATGATGTATCCTTTAAATTCTAATATTGCAATTGTTCCTATTAATATTATGGCGCCAAAAAGCATAAATTTAATTTTGGCAATAAAGGTTGTATAATAATAATACATATTACTGCCAAAATAGATTGAAGTTGACAGGCATACAAAAGCAAGGATTATATAAATACTTCTTAAAAAGCCCATTTTTTTCTTAAAAGAAAAGTCGAAATATAAGCAAATAATAAAAGCACTAAAACTAGCAATACATGGAAACCAGTTTTGTGGTAACCCTGTGTCGCTTCTTCCAGAAATAGTCCAAGGGTAGTGATATACTACCTGCATAAGTATACCTAATGCTATTATAGTAAAAACTTGATACCCAAGAAAATGCTTACTTAGAGCAAACTCTATTTTTATAAACATTTGCCCCATTGATGAAACTGTTCTCTTTTTAAGTAAGTAAACTATGAATGAAACAAATAAAAAAAATGAAGCAAATATTTCTGATCCCTCTTCGATTAATAAGAATAGCATTGGGCGTTTCCAAGTAGCAGGGTTTGGTGCGTTTTGCCATGATGACATTTCATATTGCTCTTGAAATGGGTTACTCAACAGTAAAATCACACCAATAAAGCTTAACGATAATACTATTTTATAGCGCCTGAATTTCACAAAAAAGAATAACAACATTATTAAACCTATAATGGCTATAAAAGCATAAAACAGATACCAGCCTGTACTTATTCCATCTCCTAATTTTTTAAGCAGTGCGGTTTCACCTATTACTTCATGAAATGAACCCATCTCATCAAAAGATAATGTGAAAAATATAGCAGAAATAATAATCCAGAGGCTATTGAAAACCTTATTTGCCAATGTTTCAGAGTGTTGGTTATCAATTAAGAAACATAAGAATGCAATTATGGCTATTGAGAAATACAGCATTGAAGCATACCATGATGCTACGATGTTCTCATTAGTAAGATCTAAAAGAACAATTATAAGCTGTACAGAAAACTTGGCACTTTCAAGAAAAGTTTGTTTACTCAGCCAAGTTCCGAATAGAAAAAAAAGATTACAACAGAATACACCCAAACATATCCGATAAACATTTTGTACAGAAATCTTCACAGAAAAAATTTCTGTTTGCTCTTTCGGTAAATTCATTATCATACAATTATTAATGTTATAATGCTTTATAATTCAGTTAGGTATAAGCATTTAACAATACATTTTCTTCCTTAAGGACACAAACGCTAGTTTAAAATCATACTAAAATAAATAATCATTTAACATTTTCCTATTATTTGTTTTATACAATAGCTGCTAACCACTATTGACTTCACTTAAAAACATCTTATTTCTCTTTTGTTTTGATAGATGCTCGCCATAGGCAAGAAATACATATTTTAAATAAAAAATTTGCAAAATTAAAAACAACAAACCATATTTGCCTATAGAAATTATAGACTAATAGTTTTGCTTGTTAGCCACCAACAAGTAAAAGAGTCAATACAGTTTTAAAAAAATAATTATGAACACAAATAATTTATACATTTTTCTAAAATGTAGGGAAAGTTTCCGTACAGTGGCAAGCTCCATTTTTTCAAATCAAAATTGTTGCTGTTGTAGCTAATAACAATAGCCTATCTCCTCATTTCTGGACTATCATTTATTCCATAACATTATGGATTACATCTTGCATGTTCTATAATACACAAAGTATTAATTTAAAAATTTTATATAACTTAATCCATAGTTTAAATAGAATTATCCATTTCATGAAAATTAAATACATATTCTTATTTAGTCTTTTGTCGCTGGGAATGGTATCTTTTGCACAAAAGAAAAAAAGCTCAACGCCTCCCAATATTATTTTAGTAATGGTAGATGACATGGGTTACTCAGACTTAGGTGCTTATGGTTCAGAAATCAATACTCCTAATATTGACAAACTAGCTTTTGAAGGTATCAGGCTGAAAGAATTTTATAATAACTCTATTTGCGCTCCTACGCGTGCCTCATTAATTACAGGTCAATATCCCCATAAGGCGGGTGTAGGATATTTTAATGTCAATTTGGGTTTGCCCGCTTATCAAGGCTTTTTAAATAAAGAATCTTTGACTTTTGGCGAAGTACTTAAAACAGCAGGATACAATACTTTCCTTTCTGGTAAATGGCATGTAGGCAACGATAGTTTGTATTGGCCAAATCAGAGAGGGTTTGATAAATTCTATGGCTTCATCGGTGGTGCTAGTAATTTTTATGCCGACGCAAAAGATGCGCCAGTGGAATTGGTAGAAAACAATAAAAGAATTAACCTAAAAGAGGGAGAATATCTAACAAATACTATTACAGATAAAGCGCTTTCATTTATTGAAGAACAAAACAAGAGTTCAAAACCATTTTTCTTGTACTTAGCTTTCAATGCTCCACACTGGCCTTTACAAGCTTTACCAGAAGACATTGCCAAATATCGTGGTAAATATAAACTAGGGTGGGATTCTCTAAAAGTTATTCGTCATGCCAAACAAGTACAATTAGGATTGGTAGACCCTAAACAACCTATTGCTACACGCGATGAAGAAGTGCTTAGTTGGGATGCTTTTACTTATGATGAGCAACAATTGTGGCAAAAGAAAATGGAAGTATACGCTGCCATGCTCGATCGTGTTGATCAAAACGTAGGAAGAGTGTTAGCCAAATTAAAGGAGCTTAAAAAGGATGAAAATACATTAATCGTTTTCATTTCCGACAATGGTGCTCAAGGTGGGTATTCACCTTTAGGCAGAAAACGTGCTAGAAATTCTGGTCCTATTGGGTCGTCAGGTTCTTATGAATACCAAGACCAAAGTTGGGCTTCGTTGTCTAATACGCCATTTCGCTCTTATAAAAACAATTTCCATGAAGGAGGCATCAGTTCGCCATTTATAGCTTGGTTTCCTAAAAAAATCAAAGCTGGAGGCATCGCTCGTGGAACAGGGCATTTAATCGACTTAGCTCCTACTTTTTATGATGTAGCAGGTGCAAAATATCCAGAAAATTATAATGGTATAAAAACCAATGCTTTAGCAGGGGTTAGCTTGAAGAAATTATTATTTGAAGGTACAGAAGTGAATCGTGAACAGCCCATCTTCTGGGAACGTGGTGGTAATAGAGCCGTAAGAAAGGGAAAATGGAAATTAGTATCTACTTATCCAGAAAAAAGATGGGAACTCTATGATTTGGATATAGACCGTGGTGAAACAGTAGATTTGTCAGCCAAGAATCCTGATATCGTAAAAGAATTAATTGCTGACTATGAAGCATGGTCAAAGAAAAATAATGTAGAAAATTATGATAAAATAAAACCTGCGGTTCAAATCGGAAATGGAACGAGGTTTTAAGGAGCTGTGAAAATTTTACTACTATAAATATTAGAATATCACTGGCGTTAGCAGTTTTCGAAATTCCACTGTTTGAGCGGAGCGAGTTTGGAATTTCTTGACTTTCTTTTGCGGTCCGCCGCGCGGTTACTTTTCTTGTGTCAAGACAAGAAAAGTAAGGCCTTACATAAGGGAAATATCTTTTATAGGAATTTATGAAGGGTTTTAAATATTCTCGCTCAATTACAAATTTTAAAGACGATAAATTAGCATAATCATTCTTATGAAAAATAGAGCATTTACTTGGATAGGGATTTTATTTGCCTTGAGCCTATCTACTCAATATACTTTTGCCCAAAACAAAAAGCCAAATATCATTTTAGTCATGGTAGATGATATGGGTTATTCTGATCTTGGAGCATATGGTTCAGAAATTAATACACCTAATATCGACAAACTGGCTTTTGAAGGCATCAGACTTAAAGAATTTTATAATAATTCAATCTGTGCGCCTACGCGTGCATCATTGATTACAGGACAATATCCTCATAAAGCTGGAGTTGGCTATTTTGATATTGATTTGGGTTCGCCTCCATACCAAGGTTTTTTGAATAAAGAGTCATTAACTTTCGGCGAAGTACTTAAAACAGCGGGCTACAATACTTATCTTTCTGGAAAATGGCATGTAGGCAAAGATAAATCTGTATGGCCTACCCAAAGAGGCTTTGATCAATTTTATGGTATTTTAGGCGGTGGTGCCAATTATTTTGATGCAGAAGATATTCCACTTGGGCGACCGTATCCTGTAAGCTTGATTGAAAACAATCAACAAATTCATCCAAAACCAAACTCATATTATTTTACGGATGAAGTAACGAATCATGCGATTAAATTCATCAGTGAGCCAGCTAATCAAGAAAAGCCTTTCTTTTTATATTTAGCTTATACGGCACCACATTGGCCATTACAAGCTTTACCAGAAGACATTGCTAAGTATAAAGGCAAATACGATTTGGGCTGGGATGTTCTCAGAAAGAATCGTTTAGCTAAATTAAAATCATTAGGTATTCTGGACGAAAAACAAACCATTGCAGAAAAAGATGCAGAGATTCCTGAATGGGATAATTTAACCTATGATGAAAAAGAACTTTGGAAAGCTAAAATGGAAGTGTATGCAGCTATGTTGGATAGAGTTGACCAAGGCATCGGGAAGTTAATAGCAAGCCTAAAGGCACTGAAACAAGATGAAAACACCTTAATTGTTTTTATTTCTGACAACGGTGCTCCTGCGGAAGATGTAGCACACTTAGGCAATAAAGTAGGGAAAAACGCTGGTCCTGTAGGAACTTCTGGCTCATTTGAATCGCAAGGGAAAAACTGGTCATTCTTATCAAATTCGCCTTTCCGTTCATTCAAATCTTTTGCTTTCGAAGGTGGTATCAGCTCGCCATTCATCGCATGGTTTCCAAAGAAAATAAAATCGGGGACTATCAGTAAAGGCACGGCACATTTAATTGATTTAGCACCTACTTTTTATGAATTGGCAGAAGCAAAATATCCTGAAACATTTAATGGCGTAAAAACCAATCAATTACCGGGAAAAAGTTTGACAGGGCTGCTTTTTGACAACAAGGAAATACAACGCGAAGAAGGTATTTTCTGGGAAAGAGCAGGCAATAGAGCCGTAAGAAAAGGCAAATGGAAATTAGTTTCTATCTATCCTTCTTATCAATGGCAGTTGTTTGATTTAGATAAAGATAGAGGTGAAACACAGAATGTAGCAGCCAAATATCCATTGATAGTAGATGCGCTTTCAAATGACTATTTCAAATGGGCTGCCGCAAATGGTGTAGTAGATTATGATACTATTAAACCTACTGCTCCGCTTTTACCAGTTAGAAAAAGTAAATAATAAATCAAGCGGTGAGTTTTGAGTGTGAAATTTAAAAGTACTTTTGTAAAGTAATCTCAAGGCTTAATACTCAATGCTAAAAAGCTACTATTCAACATGAGAAAAATAATTTATACCGCTTTAGGAGTTAGTGGTTTTGCTTGGTTAATGCTCCAAGGCAATGCCCAGACTGTTCAACAGAAACCTGCTGCTGGAGATAAAATTGCCGTTTGCAAAGTAAAAAGTCCAACTTTTGTTAAAAATAAGTTTGCTTCTGATAAAACCAATGTTACAGCAGGCAAGGCACTAAGCTATCAGAATATGGTAGAAATTCCGGGTGGAACATTTACAATGGGTACTGATGAATATCCAGATGCTCAACCTAAACATACGGTAACTGTAAAAGGCTTTTTAATGGATGAGCATGAAGTAACCAATGCTGAATTTGCTCGATTTGTAAAAGCAACTGGCTATAAAACTGTAGCGGAACGTCCTTTAGATCCAGCAGATTATCCAGGAGTATCGATTGATAAATTGGTAGCAGGCTCAGCAGTCTTTACGCCTCCCACTGAAAATGTAGGATTGGATAATCACCTTCAATGGTGGGATTATGTAGCAGGTGCTAACTGGCAACATCCCAAAGGACCTACTAGCACTATAAAAGGACATGAAAATGAACCAGTTGTACAGGTTTGTTATGAAGATGCACTAGCTTATGCCAAATGGGCAGGTAAGCGATTACCCACTGAAGCTGAATGGGAGTTTGCTGCACGAGGGGGGAAAACTGCTACTAAATATTATTGGGGAAATGTATTAAAGCCTAACAATAAATGGTTTGCTAATATTTTTCAAGGGAATTTCCCAAGTGGCAATACCTTAGAAGATGGTTACAATGATGTAGCACCCGTAAAATCTTTCCCAAAGAATCCTTATGGATTATATGACATGGATGGAAATGTTTGGGAGTGGTGTAGCGATTTGTATAGACCAGATTATTACAAAAACAGTCCGAAAGTTAATCCTAAAGGGCCAAGTTCAAGCTATGACCCCGAAGAGCCCAACGTAGTAAAGCACGTGCAAAGAGGTGGTTCGTTTCTATGCAGTGATCAGTATTGTATACGCTATATAGCTGGAAGTAGAGGCAAAGGAGAAACAAGTAGTGCTAGTAATAATTTAGGATTTAGATGTGTAAAAGATAAAAATTAGTAATCATTGAAATATTGGAAATAATATTTGTACTTTTTGAATATTATTTTTCCATTGTGTTGATTATCAGTAAATTAATTTTTTTAGACCGAATATTTTTTTGAAAATATTTGGTTTTCTAAAAACATTAAACCATCTTTGTCTATCGAAATTATAGACTTATAATTTCATCGCAATTATCTTGTTAGCCACCAACAATGTATGATTGCCTAATTTACCGTAACTTTTAATTAAGCGTTAGTCAAATGGAATGCTCAAAAAATAATGGTCACGACTTCACACTCAAGGTGGTTCAATCTCTTGCTTCCTTTTCTTGCTGTTGCTGTTGTTGTTGATAGCCAAACATCAAATTATTTTCTTAAATAAGATTCAAGATACTTGATATGCTTTATGGTCAGAGCTTCTAGGTATTTGTATGCTTATTCCTTACAATTATTTACATGTAACGTAAACAAATCAAAAAATGAAAGCAAAATTAACAGGTCTTTTTCTTTTACTTGGCACATTGACAGCCCAAGCCCAAGATAATAATAATAAAGTAAGTTTAGGAGGAACACGCTTTACCTATCCCCTTATTGAAAAATGGATTACTGAGTATAAAAAAATATATCCTAAAGCGGATGTACAATTAGCCAAAAATGCTGGTGAATCTGTTACCATTCAGATCATCGCATATCATGCTGAGCCAACTGCGTTTGGTGATGACAAAGAAATTACGCCAGTAAGCAGATTTGCCTTATTACCCGTTGGTAATGAAAAGACTCCTTTAGCTCAGACATTAGTAAAGAAAGGTGTAAAGAAAGAAGAATTGAAAAAATACTTTTTAGAAGACCCCGAAGATGCACTTGAGCAAGACAAAGACGCACCGAAATACCAAGTATATACGCGTGCTAGCAAAGTTTGCTCTTCCATCTCTTTTGCTAGTTATTTAGGAGACGATGCTGAAAACATTGTAGGCAAAGGAATTACAGGAGATGATAAAAATCTATTAGAAGCTATTAAACGTGATCCACTAGGCATTACGTATAATAACCTAGGTTACTTATATGATTTACAAACAAGACAGCCTTTGAAAGACTTTACTATCTTCCCGATTGATTTAAACAACAATGGGAAATTGGATAAAGAAGAACAAATTTATGGAAACTTAGATTTACTTATTTCGTTCTTAGAAAAAAACCCTACTAGCAAAGCTATTCCTACAGAAAACGTGTATTTTATCACCCATAAAAATGCTGAAAATGAAGAATTGAAGCGTTTTGTGAACTGGACAAAACATGAAGGGCAAGCTTATGTCAAAGAATTAGGCTTTGTAGGCTTGAATGATGCAAATGATAATAAAAGTGCTTTTGTAGAATCAAACAATTCATTTAAGAGCAAAAATTAGCCTTTTCTTTGTCTTACTTCTTTTCATATCGCTACATCAGCTTTAAATAGGCTGATGTAGTTGAACCTAACTTATACTCAGAATGATGACTCTTCAAGATTTTAGCACTATTGGGAAAAAAGTGCTAATCAGTATCCTTGTATTTTTAATACCAGTTACTATCCTAACGGGAGGTATTCTATTGGTAGAACATTTATTAAATTAATTAGCCATTTCCTAAAATCACTCAAAATGACCTTAGAAAAAAGCCTTGCTCGGAAAATTTTTCGAGACGCATTAATTAGTCTATTTATTTACGCACTCCCTGTTATCTTACTTTGGGGATGGTTCTATTATAAAGGTGAAAAACCTTGGCTTAACAAAGTAAAAGACACAACAACTACTTCTGCAAGCGCCAAGGAATAGATAGAAATATAAAAACATGATATGCAAGACGCTATACAAAAGATATAAATAATATTTAATCATTGAAAATATTTTGGTTCGTTCCAGATTTCTTGTAATAAGTAAATGTTCTCGCCTTTTTAATCTATTAAATCTATATATTAATATGACTAATATTTACCTTAAAGCTAACAAATAATATGGTACATTTTATCGAAGAAATTTTTAAAAACCTTAACGGCTGGGGCCTTACAGCATTAACATTTATTTTAGGCTTTGCAGAATTCTCTTTGGGTCTATACGGCAAAAAATGGAATAATAACGAAAAACTATTAGACATTGCTTGCTATACATTACCCAAATTAGTAGTTGGCCCCGTAGTCGCATATTTCGGGTTGAAAGTATTACCATTTGTGTTACCTCATGCTAAAAATGAATTTACTTGGATTCCCTTCGTTTTCGGTGCTTTAATTATTGCTATTTATGACGATTTAACGCAATATTGGTATCACCGTTTACACCACCAAGTACCATTTATGTGGCGTTTTCATCGTACACACCATTCTGCTCCATATATGGGCATGGCTATGGCTTCGAGACAAAATATTATTTACACGATTTTCTTTTCACAGTCTTACGTAACTACCGTATTGGTTTATTTAGGTTTGGGCTATCCAGCCTTATTTGTAAAAGGACTGAAATCGTTGATTACTAAATTGGCTCACTCAAGTATTAAATGGGATAAGCCATTCTATGAAAACAAATGGTTACATCCTGTAGCATGGGTATTAGAACGTACTATTTCAACACCTGCTACTCACCATGCACACCATGCAGATTCTACAGATGATGGTGTTGGTCATTACAAAGGAAACTTCGGCAATATGTTCTTTTTATGGGATATTATTTTCGGTACGGCACTCATTACCCGACAGTATCCTGCAGCTTATGGTATCAAAAACTATCAAAGTGAAGAATGGTATGCACAGTTATTGTGGCCAATTTTAAAATCTAAAAAAGAAGGAAGCGAATTATCAGCTAATGGGCCTGAAGTAGCAGAAGATGAGCCGACATCAGTGCCAGTAGCATTGGAATACGCTTAATTACTAAACATTATTCAAATCTTAAATTCATAACAATGATTAAGACCTTAAAATTTATTGTACTATCACTCGTACTAAATACAACTGTATTGGCACAGAAAAGCGATACGGAGACAAAAAACTTAGTTTCAGTAGCTATTTTTGCTTCAAAAATTCAGCAACAAACAAAACCGCAGATTATTGATGCCAGAAGTGCGGAAGAGTTTACTCAAAACCATATTAATGGAGCAATCAATCTAATTCCGCAAGATGCGTCTTTCATTGAAAAGCTTAACCCTAGCCAGCCAGTGTTTGTTTATTCAATCGCTAATGGTAGAAGTGTAGTATTTGCAAAAGACTTGGCAAGTAAAGGTTTCAAAGAAGTGTATGTATTAGATGGTGGCATTGGTGCATGGGTTGGGCAAGGCAAAACGGTTTTTACTACTGCTAAAAAAGGATTAACACTCAATGATTTTAACAATATTTTAGCTTCTAACAAACTTGTTTTAGTAGATGTTGGATCAAGATATTGTGGTTCATGTAAAAAGGTAAAGCCAGTATTGGAAACCTTGAGAAAAGAACATGGTGATGCACTAAAAATTGTGGAAATAGACCTAGAAGAAAGTCCACAATTAATTGCATCCTTGAAGAAGGTTACTTCATTCCCTTATCTTATTTTGTATAAACAAGGAAAAGTGACTTTTGAAAAAAGTGGAATTGCTGAATTGAAAGGTG
The DNA here is from genome assembly GCF_059423785.1 of Arcicella sp. GW458-12-2-14-TSB2. Lineage (NCBI taxonomy): Bacteria > Pseudomonadati > Bacteroidota > Cytophagia > Cytophagales > Flectobacillaceae > Arcicella > Arcicella sp. GW458-12-2-14-TSB2. Next base: position 34,717 of record NZ_JBWKYN010000010.1, read on the forward strand.
TTTTAGATACTGCTCTGGCACAAGCCTTGTAGTATTTTCTTAAATCATCGGATAGGTAGTAATTGCTATATCCGATGATTAAACTTTATTAAAATCAAATAACCCTTACTGTTACCCCCAGTATTCATTTTGTATAAATGAAACCCCTTAATAGTATATATAATCCATAGAATAAAAATGAAAAACAAATTACTAAGATTAATTTTTATGTTGACGTTAGTTTTCATTTCGATGAAGGCTCAATCTCAACAATTGACAGGAAAAATTATTGATTCCAGAACGAAAGAACCAATCATAGGGGCAGCAATAGCTATAAAAGGAACTTCTATAGGAGTAACGACAGATGCCACTGGTAAGTTTATCCTCAAAACCTCTCAAAAACCTCCGTTTACTGTTATCGCTACGTTTGTAGGATACAAGAAAAAAGAAATAGAAATTATTGAATTTGAAAATCTTAACATTTCTTTGATAGAATCAAAAGGACAACGCCTTGATGAGGTAATTGTAGTTGGCTACGGTACTCAGAAAAGAAGTGATATTACAGGTTCAATTGCGTCAGTACCTTTAGAAATAAAATCTCAGCCAGTGGCTTCCGTAGAACGTCTTTTACAAGGTTCTGTTGCTGGTGCAATCGTTACGCAAACTTCAGGACAGCCAGGCGGTGGGGTTAGTGTTCAAATCCGTGGTAACAATTCTATCACTGCTGGTAGTGACCCATTATACGTGATTGACGGTTTTCCTATCAACAATGATTATTCATTGAATGATGCAGGTGTAACAAATGGTTCAAAAATCAACCCATTATCATCGATTAATACTGCTGATATTGAATCAATAGATGTATTAAAAGATGCTTCGGCTACTGCTATTTATGGTTCACGTGGTGCTAATGGAGTTGTGATTGTAACTACTAAAAATGGCTCAAAAGGGAAATCTTCTATTAATTATGATGCTTACTATGGTGTTCAAGAGGTGATCAGAACACTACCTGTTTTGAATGCAAAAGACTGGTGGGCACTTAGAAAAGACGCTGCTAAAAACTCAGGTAAGACAACATCTCTACCATCGGTTACAGGCTATTCTTTAGATACTTCGGGTGTTGGAACAGACTGGCAAGCAGCTGCATTCAGAAAAGCAGCCATTCAAAGCCATAGTTTATCAATCCTTTCGGGGTCAGATAAAACAAGATTATCGATTTCAGGAAACTACTTTAAACAAGATGGTGTACTTCAAAATACTGATTTCATCCGTTACTCAGGTAGATTTGGCTTAGACCACGACTATAATAAACGCTTTAAAATCACATCTAGCTTATCAGTAAGTACAACTAAATCACAAGTAGCACCAGCGGCTATTGTAGGTAATTTACTACTTACTCCTCCGTCATTGCCTATTTATAAAGACGATGGTACTTTTGTAGTAAACAGCCCGTTTGAGTCAGGCTTACAAAACCCGATTAACTCTTTATACAATCAATTGAATGAAACAATTACCAACCGTATCTTAGGAAACGTAGCGGGTGAATATACGCTTGCTGAAGGTTTGAAAGCAAAAGTGTTATTTGGTATTGATATCGTTGATAACAAACAGAATCGTTACTTGCCAAGCAGTACAGCGGAAGGTTTAGCACTTTCTGGTGACGCTATCGTGGGTACTGCTTTCACTAGCAACTGGCTGAATGAGAATACATTAAGCTATGACAAAGAGATTGATGCTAAAAATAAAATCAATGCAGTTGTGGGTTTTACTGCACAGCAGTCAAAATCAAAAGGAGCAGTAGCCGAGGCTGCTGGATTTGCTACTGATGCCTTTTCATATAATAACTTAGGTACAGGAATTACTGCTAGAACACCAAGCTCATTTGCGAGCGAATGGGCATTAGCTTCTTATTTAGGAAGAGTAAACTATGTTCATGATGATAAATATTTGGTAACGTTGACACTTCGTGCGGATGGTTCATCAAGATTTGGAGATGGCAATAAGTGGGGATATTTCCCTTCTGCGGCCTTTGGATGGAATGTGAGTAATGAAAAATTCTTCCAAAATGTTAAGAACGTTAGTAGCTTTAAAGTAAGATTGAGCGCTGGTTCGACGGGTAACCAAAATATTCCTTCATATCAATCATTATCTCAGTTAAGCTATTTCCGATACAACTTCTCTAATACAACGGTTTCGGGTTATGCACCCAATACTGTACCTAATCCGAATTTAGGTTGGGAGAAAACCTTCCAAATTGATGGGGGTATTGATGTGGGTCTTTTCAATAACCGTATTTCGCTTGTGGCAGATTATTATTACAAAAAAACAACCGATTTATTGTTGACAAGAACAGTACCGGGTACTTCTGGACTATCTGATTTTTATAACGGACAAGCTTCTGTTATTTACCAAAACATCGGAGCTGTGGCCAACCAAGGATTTGAACTATATATCAATTCACACAATATTGATAGCGATTTGAAATGGAATACTACTTTAGTATATTCTAACAACAGCAATAAAATCTTAAATCTTGGCGACGGTGTAGATCAAATCATTCCTTCTATTTCTTCTCCTTCTATTGCAAAAGTAGGCTATCCGTTGGGGTCATTCATTGTTTATCAAACAGATGGCATTATCCAATCTGGCGATGTTGCTCTTACACCACAAGCTAACAAAAGTCCAGGTGGGCAAAAATACAAAGATATCAGTGGACCGAATGGTGTTCCAGATGGTGTAATCAGTCAGGCTTACGACCGTGTGGTGATTTCAAACCAACCCGCTTTTACAGCAGGGTTAACCAACACTTTCAATTACAAAGGATTTGACTTAGCTATTTTCTTCCAAGCGTCTATTGGAGGTAAAATCTATAATGCCAACAGAGCTAACCTTGAATTGGGTACGGGTTATGTAAATGCTTCTACTGATTTATTAAACAGATGGACGCCAACCAATACCAATACAGATGTAAAGGCAGCTTATCAAGACCCAGCTATTACTATTTCAGATCGTTTTATCGAAGATGCTACATATTATCGTTTGAAAAATATCTCGCTTGGATATACAATTCCAGCTAAAATTGTCAAAAAAGTCAATATCAAAAGCTTAAGAGTATATATCTCAGCACAAAACGCTGCTACTTGGACAAAATATACTGGCTATGACCCAGAAGTAAGTTTGAACGGTCAATCATTGATTAACAAAGGTATTGACTCGGGTGTATATCCAAACAATAAGTCTTATCAAGTTGGGGTATCATTATCATTCTAGCTTTCAGCTATCAGGTGTAGGCTTTCGGATTAAAGCTATAACATATTTAACCATTTGCTGAAAGCCGATGACTGAAACCCGAAAGCCATTTTATCATTTTAAATTAGATCATCATGAAATTATTCAAATATATAGCTCTTGCTAGCGTAGGATTTGCTGCTAGCTCTTGCCAATCATTTTTAAAAGAAAGTCCTGAGTCAATTATTTCTGAAGAACAATATTACAAAACTCAAACAGATGCTATTAACGCCGTAAATGCTGTTTACTTCTTATTAAATTCAGGTGGAAGTTCTGTTCAAACACCCTACAATACCTTGTTCAATACAGGTATGAACATGGCCGGCGATGATGAAGACCCAGGACCAGGAGCTACAAACCCAGATGTTCGTTCGTTAGCAGTTTTGGCACATTCATCTTCTAATCTTCGTGTATACGAATTATGGCAACAGCACTATGCTGCTATTAAAAAAGCGAATGTTGCTTTAGAAAAAATCCCTAGCATTACTTTTGATGCTACACTAAAAAATAGATTGTTGGCAGAAACTAAATTTTTGAGAGCTTTATACTACTTCAATTTGGTACGTTTGTATGGAGATGTTCCATTGATTACAAGCTATCAGAAATATGTTAACGCAGGCGATTACGCCATTGCTAAATCGCCTTCAACAGAGGTATATCAGCAAATTGAAAAAGATTTAACCGAAGCAGCTAGTACTTTACCAGTTTCATATTCATCACCCGATGTAGGTAGAGCCACTGCTGGGGCAGCTAAAGCTTTGTTGGCTAAAGTTTATTTAACAAAGGCATCTTTGCCACTGAATCTAACACAACACTATCAGGATGCTGTTAAAAAAGCAGAGGAAGTATTATCACCTGCTGATGGTGGCACAGGAGCTTATGGCTACGACTTGTTTGCTAATTATGCAGATGTGTTTTTACCAGCAACCAAAAACGGTAAAGAGCATATTTTCTCGGCTCAGTTCAAATCAAACTCTTTGGGACAAGGGAATAACCAAAATCCACGCTCAATCTTGACGGGTATTCCAGGTTTGACGGGGGCTTATGCAGATATGGTTCGTTTTTATACTGTAGGTAATGATAAATTCTTTAGTGTATATAAGTTGTATCAGCCTACCGATAAAAGAAAAAGAGTAACGTTTGTTACCAACTTTACTAGCCCTACAAATGGTAGAAAATACGCTTTACCAATTGTAAACACTGCCGTACCGAATGACTCAACTCCGTTTTTTAATAAAACTTGGGATCCGAATTCACTTTCATTGACTAGTGAATCTGCGGCAAACGTAGCCATCATTCGTTATGCAGAAGTATTACTAATTCATGCAGAAGCTGAAAATGAATTGAATGGTCCTACAGCTAAGGCCTATAAATCTTTGAATAAAGTTAGAAACAGAGCAGGCTTACCCAACCTTACGGAAGGGCTGACTAAAGACCAATTCCGTGAAGCCCTGTATCTAGATCGCCGTTTAGAGTTAGTCTTTGAATACCAACGTTGGTTCGATTTGATTCGCCAGAAAGATGCTACAGGTAAAAGTACGTTTGTGAGCAACCTAGTTAAGGTTGGTAAAACCAATGCGACAGACAAGCATCGCTTGTACCCAATACCACAGTCTGAGATTGATAATAATCCAAAATTGGAACAAAATACGCTTTGGAAATAATTGATGTTGAGTGAGTTGTGGACGAATAAAGTAACTATTCGTCCACAACTCACAAATTACTGACACATCTTTATTTTTTTTTGAATTCATTCAATTATGCAAAAGAATATCATTATAGGGTTGCTGTTTTCAGTAACACTTTTCTCATTTGTCAAGAAAACTTTTGATGGAAAAGGCACACATGAAAGTAATCCTGAGGTAAAAAAAGAAGTATTTAAAGTATTAGACGACTATATGAATACCTTCAACGCAAAGGATGCTAAAGCTTGGCAGGCTACTTACCATTTTCCACATTATCGTTTGGCAAGTGGCAAAATGTCAGTATTAGAAAAAGCTGGTATTTTAGATTCAACGGTGTTTATACAACTGGGCAAAACAGGCTGGCATCATAGCAAGTGGAATCATAGAAATATCATTCAAGCATCAGATGATAAAGTGCATGTTGATACACAATTCTCACGCTATCGTGCGGATGGTTCATTGATTCAGACGTACGAATCGCTGTATGTTGTCACTAAAGAAAATGGAAAATGGGGTGTAAAATTACGTTCAAGTTTCGCTGAATAATTCCTACTCAAAAGCTATCATGAGATTTTCAATTAAAGGCATTTTTGCTTTTTTCTTCAGTATATTATCCACTTCGGTTTTAATTGCTCAAAATGCTCCTAGCAAAAAAACAAATTTTGTTATCATCATGGCCGATGATTTGGGTTATGGAGATATTGGTACCTTTGGAGCAAAGGATATACGCACGCCCAATATTGATAAACTAGCCACAAATGGCTTGAAATTTACGTCTTTCTATTCAACTTCGCCCGTTTGTAGTCCTTCACGATTTGGCTTATTAACAGGCCGTTATCCTCGTCGTCAGGGAATTGATGGTGTTTTTTTTCCAGAAAGTTTTAATGGTATTCCTAAAGAAGAACTGACCATTGCCGAAGCCCTCAAAACCAAAGGTTATTCAACAGGAATTATTGGAAAGTGGCATTTGGGACATCATCGCCAATTTTTACCGCTACAAAATGGCTTTGATGAATACTTTGGCATTCCTTACAGCAACGATATGCAAGGAACTGTTTATTTGCGTGGCAATGATGTAGTTCAATACAATATTGATCAGCATTATACCACCAAAACGTATACTGATGAAGCGATAACTTTCATTGAAAAACACAAAAAGGAACCTTTCTTTCTCTATTTACCGCATACAATGCCACATTTACCTTTATACGCTTCACCAGCATTTGAAGGGAAATCTCAAAGAGGATTATATGGCGATGTGATTGAAGAGTTGGATTGGAGTGTAGGACAAGTAATTGAAGCCTTGAAAAAAAATGGTATCGAAGAAAATTCTTTGGTGATTTTTACAAGTGATAATGGCCCTTGGACAATCTTCGATATCGAAGGTGGTTCGGCTGGAAATTTAAGAAATGGCAAAGGTACAACGTTCGAAGGTGGACAGCGAGTGCCAACTGTTTTTCAATGGCCAGCCAAAATAAAGGCTGGAAGTGTTTATGAAGACTTAGCCTTGCATTTAGATATTTTTCCTACCATCTTAAAATTAGCAGGTTATCAAGCTACTTTACCTAATCCGATTGATGGTGAAGATGTTAGCCAAATATTAACAGCCAATGGGAAAAGAAAAGGGGACGAATTTATCTATTATTCAAACGGTAAAATAGAAGCTTTCAGAAAAGGAGATTGGAAAATTCGTTTAGCACAACCAGCATCTAAAAATTATTTAAGCGGAAAAGATATTCCAGCTACAGAAGCTTTTTTATTCAATTTGAAAGATGATGTATCAGAAACTAAAAACTTATACATAAGCAATCCTGAAAAAGTAGCTGAATTGTTAGCGGCTTTAGATAAAAAAGCAAAAAGCATTGGTCAAAATGTAGCAACATTACCACAGCGTTTACCTGCTGATGATGTACATATCAAAAAATATTTCCAGCGTCATCCAGAATTGAAGAAGTAACAATTCACAGGTAGTGCAATATAATATCCTGTATAAAGGCTTTCTTTTCAAATCCTCTTTGAACTTCCTCAATTAATATATAAAGTCGATAGATATAATATTAACATTGAAAAGCATGATGATTATTCAAAAAAAAGTAAATCGTTTTTCTAAACTGACGACTTCCTTAGTATTAGGTGGGGTATTAGCCAGTTCAAGTATTTTTGCCCAACACGACCCAACGCTTCCTTTTCAAGGAAAATTGGGTAAAACTTTCCAAGAGACGAAAGAAGTTTGGACAGAACATTCTCCTCAAGCTCCTAAAAATGCTCCTAATGTAGTCTGGATTTTACTCGATGATGTAGGCTTTGGTGCAGTAAGTACTTATGGAGGTTTAATCAAAACGCCTACGTTGGATAGTTTGGCGGCTAATGGTTTGCGTTATACAAATTTTCATACAACTGCTATTTGCTCACCAACTCGTGCAGCTTTGTTGACTGGGCGTAACTCACATTCGGTTCACATGGGTTTATTCCCACAAACAGGTGGCGGAACCCCAGGGTATGACGGCTTTATGCCTTTTGAAAAAGCTACTATTGCTGAAATACTACGTGAGAATGGTTATAATACCTATGCTGTTGGTAAATGGCACTTGACGCCAGCCAAAGATGCTACGCCAATTGGGCCGTTCAATCGTTGGCCAACGGGTAGAGGATTCGACCATTACTATGGATTTTTAGGTGGTTCAACCGACCAATATTATCCAGTGGTTTGGGAAGATACCAAGAAAGTAGTCCCAGAAAAAGGTAAATTATTTAGTACTCAAATGGCAGATAAAGCCATTAACCTAATTGCTGAGCAAAAATCACTTGCTCCTGAAAAACCATTCTTTTTATACTTTACCCCAGGGGCTGGTCACGAACCACACCAAGTTGACAAATATTGGAGTGACCAATACAAAGGAAAATTTGATTTTGGGTGGGATAGATACCGTGAAATCGTTATCGAAAACCAAAAGCGTTTAGGCGTAATTCCTAAAGATGCCGTTTTACCAGAACGTGGACCGGGCTTAAAAGCATGGGATTCATTATCTCCTGATGAAAAGAAAGTTTATGCCAAATTTTTTGAAGTATATGCAGGTTTCTTAACCCATATCGACTTTGAAATTGGGAGAGTACTTAATTTCTTGAAAGAAAGCGGTCAGCTAGACAATACGCTTGTGATTGTTTCGGTTGGTGACAACGGGGCAAGTAAAGAAGGAACTTTTGAAGGAAGAGCGCATCGTAATTATGATCCAGATTTGACACCAGAACAACGTTTGAAGAAAAATCTTGCTTTAATTGACCAAATCGGCACAGAATATTCAAGTCCAAATTATCCTTTGGGTTGGGCTCAGGCTACTAATACGCCTTTCAAACATTGGAAACAAGATGCCAATTCAGAGGGCGGAACGCATAATCCTTTGATTCTTTTCTGGCCAAAAGGCATTAAAGACAAAGGCGGTATTCGTAATCAATATACGCACTTGATTGATATTTTACCAACAACGATTGAATTGACTGGTGCAAAAGTACCGACAGTAATTAATGGGTATCCGCAAGAACCAATTGAAGGAACAAGTTTGGCTTTTAGCATTAACAATCCAAATTCGCCTTCTCGCCATACTGTACAACATTATGAAATCATGGGTTCTCGTTCGATTTACAAAGATGGTTGGAAAGCAGGTACGTTGCACGTAAAAAAACAGCCATTTGATAAAGATGTATGGGAATTATACGACCTAAACGAAGACTTCAACGAGCGTAATAATTTAGCAACCAAGTATCCAGAGAAACTACAGGAACTCAAAGAATTGTTTGATGCTCAGGCTTGGAAATACAATGTATACCCATTGAAAGACGGTACTGGTTCAGTACCTGCACCTTCGCCAACCATTTTTGACAACCGCAAACAATTGGTTTTATATCCGCAAACTTCACAGTTATTTGAAGGTTCTGCGCCAAAATTGGGCGGTCGTTCATTAAGCATTAGTGCTGATGTAGTTGTACCTGAAAAAGGTGCTGATGGTGTGTTATTAGCGATTGGAGGAAGAGCAGGCGGATTGAGTTTATATGTTCAGAAAAATCAATTGTGGTTTACTTACAACAATGGCGAAGAAAAAGTATATGTTACTTCAAGCGAGCCAATCAAAGCAGGGAAAAATTTATTGAAAGTAGATTTCAACTACGAAGGTGCTGAAAATACTAACAATGCTCCTGCAACGGCTATTTTGTACATCAACGAGAAAAAAGTAGGTGAAATAAAAGTAACGAGAACTTTACCAACTGTTGGCTTTTATGAAAGCATCGAAGTGGGAAAAGACCAAATTACTGCCGTAACAGAAAAATACAATGTACCATTTAGTTATGCAGGAAAGATAAATAATGTGACGATTGATTTGAAGTAGAATAAGCAACTTAATAAGCTGGTAAATGCCGTTTGCCAGCTTATAAGTTAACTGACTAAAAAATATTTAAACCAAAATACTTGAGCTTTTATTGGCAATATGAAACGATTCTTATTTTTTTTCCTCTTAGTTGCATTTTCAAGTCAAGCTCAAAAAAACTATTATCATAATCTTTCGTGGGGAAGATTAGTCCTTACTGATACTATCAATAAAAAGGTTAGATGGGAATTGTATTTACAGCACAGACGGCAAAATATTGAACAATCAGACTTAAATATATTTGCTACCAATCAATTTACAAGCTATTGGGGCTGGTTGCATTTCACAGTTTCGCCAACCACAAAGTTTTCTTTTTCTCCACTTGGATATTTTAAAAGCTGGATTTTGGTCGCTCAACCAACTGACACCGATAAACCCGAAATTACAGAATGGCGAGTTTCAGCAAGAATTGATAATGAAGTAAAAGGTAGATACTTCAATTTAATTAATAGATATGGGCTAGAATATCGACAAAGAGATTTATTAAATAATGGAATATTTCAGCCCAATTGGCGCGTTCGGTATATGCTTCGACTTGAAAAAGCCATTAAACCAGCATGGTTGCCAAAGCCTGTAACCTTGGTAGCTAATGATGAGATATTTATCCAGTTTGGGAAAGCAGTACAGGGTAATCCCAATATTTTCGACCAAAACAGAGTTTACCTAGGCTTTAACTATCCCCTAACCAAAAATATAAAAACAAGTCTTGGTTATATATGGGGCATACAAGAAAGAAATTCAGGAAATGAAATAGATTATTCAAATATTATTTGGGGCGTATTAACCTTAGATAATCTTTTTAGCCAATTTAAGAAACAGATAAATTAGTGCTTAAAACGTAGTAATTAAAGTCATGCAAAAGAATGTTATAATTGCCTTGTTAGCTCTGATTTTTTCCAGTGCTAGCTTTGCTCAACAGATACAGGATACCACTTATGAACCTAATATAAGTACCCCAGCTTATCCTTTTGGGAAAGGTTCATCTGTAAAAATTGATGAAGCTCATTATAATTTTCATACAGCTAGTAATCGCTACCTTGCTTTTGCCAAAGTATTGCGAAAAGATGGTTACGAAGTATCAGCAAACAAGGAAGCTTTTTCCGAGGAAAGCCTTAATAAAGCTAAAATACTAGTGATTGCTAATGCCATTCATCCGAGTGATACTACGGAATGGGTAGTGCCTAATCCATCGGCTTTTACTCCAAAAGAAATTATCGCCGTGAAAAATTGGGTTGAAAAGGGAGGGTCATTACTACTCATTGCCGACCATCAGCCTTTTCCTGGGGCAGCAAGTGAACTAGGTAAAGCCTTTGGGTTTACCTTCTATAATGGTTTTGCAACAGACACAACTACTGGCAAAGACCCTAATAAAAAGAAAGAGTTAGACACGTTCACAAAGAAAGCTGGCTCTTTAAAAGAACATCAAATCACTAACAAAATTGACCACATAGTAACCTTTACGGGACAGGCCTTTAAAATTCCATCACAGGCAAAATCATTGCTCACATTTGATGATAAATACATTGTGTTATTACCTGATACTGCTTGGAAATTTAGTCCTAAAACACCTAGAATATCAGCCAAAGGTTTATCCCAAGGAGCAGTTTTATCAGTTGGAAAAGGACGAGTAGCCGTATTTGGCGAAGCAGCACAGTTTACCGCGCAATTAAAAGGAAAAGATAAAAAAGGCTTTGGTTTAAATGCCCCAGAGGCCGACCAAAACTTAGCTTTTCTATTAAATATTATTCACTGGTTAGATAAGAAAGAATAGCATGAATAGCCAAGATTATCATCAAATCATTGAATATCTTCCAAAACAATAAACAGCTATCCACTTTTCAATAGTTTAAAAATATCACGGTTTAAGAATGGCACTTTTTCAAAAGAAAATAATAAAAATAGGATTACCCATACTAATAGTAGTGGGCATTGCAGCAGTGTATTTACTTCGTCCTATCAATACAGATGATACATTGGTAAAAGTTGATAAAGCCTTGGCAGAAGGGAAGCGTGAGTTTCTGGCCAACCCTGATTCTAGCAGTTCATCAAAACCTAGGCCCAATGTTATTATTTTATTGGCAGATGATTTAGGGAAATATGATATTTCATTGTACGGAGGCAAATCAGCCCCTACTCCTACTATCGACTCTTTGGCTGCTTCAGGCGTTACCTTTACTGACGGCTATGTATCTGCTCCTATCTGCTCTCCTTCAAGAGCAGGCTTACTAACGGGGAGATATCAACAACGCTTTGGACATGAATTACAGCCAGGAGACCGCTACCCCAAAAATAATTTAGAATATTTAACGGTTAAATACATCCTCAATACGAATGATTGGCACCCAAATCCTAAAATTGAGTATCCTAATAGCAATGCTATTGCATCACAAGGCTTGCCACAGTCGGAAATCACCTTTGCTGATTTAGCTAAAAAAGAGGGTTATGCAACAGGTATTATCGGGAAATGGCACTTAGGACATACAAAAGGCTTCACTCCTTTAGAACGTGGCTTCGACTATCACTATGGTTTTTATCAAGCATTTTCATTATATGCTCCCGAGGATTCCCCTGACCTTATTAACCATCACCATACAGATTTCACAGATAAAGTAATCTGGGGAAATGGTCGTGTGGGTACAGGGAAAATTCGCAGAGACACGACAATTATTGAAGAGAAAGCCTTTTTAACAGAAAAATTTGCCGAGGAAGCAGAGGCTTTTATTGATATAAATAAGAAGAAGCCTTTTCTATTATATGTTCCATTCAATGCTCCACACACACCATTTCAGGTAAGAAAACAATATTATGACCGCTTTGCACACGTCAAAGATGAAAATAAGCGAGTGTATTATGCGATGATTTCAGCTTTGGATGATGCGATTGCTCGTATTCTGAAAAAAGTAAAAGCCGAAGGATTAGAAGAAAATACGCTGATTGTTTTTGCTAGTGATAATGGCGGAGCAACGTATACACATGCTACTACCAATACACCCCTTAAAGGTGGAAAGTTTTCGCATTTCGAGGGAGGTATAAACGTCCCGTTTGTGCTGAAATGGAAGGGTAAAATCAAAGCAAATACTGTTTACCAACAGCCTGTTAGCTCCTTGGATATTTTCAGTACCGTTGCTGGTGTCATTGGTGCAAAACTACCACAAGACCGTATTTACGATGGTGTTAATTTGATAGAAAAAGTAAATAAAAATCAAGAGGCTCATAAAGCGCTTTTCTGGCGTTCGGGAGATGCCAAGGCAATTCGTAGCGGAGTATGGAAGTTGGTCATTAGTGGTAAAAACAAACAACAATGGTTGTACAATTTACAGAAAGATAAATCTGAAAGCACAAATGTTGCATCACAAAACCCTGCTAAAGTACAAGAACTACAAGTGGCTTTGCAAACATGGGAAAAGGGACTTATCAAACCGCTGTGGCCTAGCTTGATGCACTATGAATTCAATTTTGGAAAAGACAAGTATTTGGTGGATTTATAAAATATACTGCAATCACTAACTCATTATTTATTAAAATGGAAAATATCAATAGAAGACAATTTTTAACTACGTCACTTATCCTTTCATCAATCCCTTTGTTGAAAGCTCAGACCGTTAATAGTACGGATACAGAAACGGTGGCGATAGCCAAAGAAGCATATATTTATGGTTTGCCTTTAGTGCTGACAGATTTAACACGAATTGTAGGTAGCAGACCTTCTAATCAATTTCATCATAGCAGGGCTTTCCCTGACCATACTTTTAAAGCCGTTGTGCGTCCTAATAATGATACTTTTTATTCTTCAGCTTTTCTTGATTTAGGCACAGAACCTATCATTCTTGAGATTCCTGATACACAAGATCGCTATGCAGTTGTACCACTGATGGATGCTTGGACAAATGTTTTTGCTTCGTTTGGCAAAAGAACTACTGGAACAAAAGCCCAACGATATATCATAACAGGGCCGAAATGGAAAGGTGTTTTACCAAAAGGGATTGAAGAAGTAAAATCTCCCACAGATGTAGTCTGGATTATCAGTAGAATACAAGTAAATAGTCCAGAAGACGGAAAAAATTTTGTTAGTAAAATTCAAGATGGTTTGAAATTGAGACCATTAAGTCAATTAGACAAAAATGAAGTTACGACATTCCCAAAAATTACATATTCGGTAGAATCTTCAGAAGCTATCCAAGTACTAAAAGCTAAACGAAATGTAGTAGAAGCCCTTAAAAAACTAACCACTGAAGAATATTTCACTTATTTAAATGAGCTTTTAGTAAAAAATCCTGCATTGGAAGCAGACAAGAAAGTAATAGACAGATTTGCCAAAATTGGCATTAAAGCTGGACAAAAATTCTCGCTAAATACGTTTGATCAAACAACTCAAAATGCTTTACAAAACTTACCTATAGAAGTAATAAATACCTTAGAAAAAGCAAGAACAATTCTTACCAATAATAACGAAAACAAACCTGACGTAACCATTGGACATTATGGCACCAATTATCAAAAAAGAGCAGCGGTAGCTTATTTTGGATTAGGAGCATTAGGACCAGAAGATGCTGTTTACCAAGGTTATCGTGAAGATACTGACCACAAACCACTCAATGGTGAAAATCAGTATGTCATTCATTTTGAGCCTAATAAAACGCCTCCAGCCAAAGCCTTTTGGTCAATCACACTTTATGATAAAGCTGGTTATCTAACCGAGAATGCTATTCGTAGATATGCCATTGGCGACAGAAGTAACCTAAAATATAATGCTGATGGTTCATTGGATATCTATATTCAACATGATAGCCCAGGTACGGATAAAGAAAACAATTGGCTACCTGCTCCTAAAGAGGATTTCAATTTATCTGTGAGAATCTATTGGGCAACAGATGAATATTTAAAAACGGGCAATTGGGTAAAACCAGCAATAAGAAAAATTGTGCTTTAAATAATAAGCTATAGGCAAATATACTCTGAGACTATAGTGTATCGCATAAATATCAAAAATATGAAAAAAATATTAAGTACAATACTCCTTTTAGGCGTGATAAGTGTTGCATCTGCACAGCATAAAGGAGGAGAAGATTTGTTTGCTACAGTCAAAAAGTTTGTTTCTCTGGGCGAACATCGCACTGGCACAAAGGTTGATTTTGCTACTTCACAATGGTTAAAAACCGAATTAGACAAAATAGGCTTCCGCACGGAATTTGTCAATTTTCCTGTGAATCAATTTTTTTTTGAAGGCGGTAATATTATTGCTGATAATAAAAAATTAGACCTATTACCGCTTTGGCCTGTTGACCCAAAGGTAAATCAATCACAAAAAGGAATATTAATTGATGGTGATAAAACAACGGATGTAAGTAAGCTAAAAGGGAAATTAGTATTAACCAAGCTTCCAATTTCAGGTGGTGCATTGAACGAGGCTATCGAAAAGCACCTTGAAAAAATCATTCAAGCAGGTGCGAAGGGTATTGTGGCAATTACACCCAGTAATACTGGTGAAATTGTAGCCCATAATACACGAGCAGATACTAAACCTTGGAGCATACCAGTATGGCAAGTAGCCTCAAAAGATTCAACGGTTTTTAATGATGTAATAAAGTCGGGGACAGAAGTGGCTGTTACCATAAAAGGTTATAGTAAACCAATTCAAGCTAGAAATATTGTTGGGAAAATCGGTAATGGGAAGCAATATGTAGTGATTTCAACGCCTATCAGTGGCTGGTACACTTGTGGTGGTGAACGTGGGCCGGGCTTGGCGACATGGTTAAGCTTAGCAGAATGGGTGAGTAAAAATCGTTCTCAGTTTACTGATTATACTTTTGTCTTTACAGGAAATTCTGGTCATGAATTAGACAATTTAGGCGCATTAACATTTGCGGAGAAAGCAGCCCCTAAACCAGAAGAAACCCGTCTTTGGATACACCTTGGGGCAGCTATAGCAGCAAAAGCATGGAAAAAAGAGAATGGCGTTTATATCCAGACAGAGGAAGTAGATGCTAACAGAGGAATCTATTATGACGAATCAGTAGCGAACGCATTTGAAAAAGCCTTTGCTAATTTAAAAGCAAGAAAAGCGAAAGGAACAGAAGCCAATAAAGCCACGATAAAAGCAGGTGGAGAAGGCGGTTTATACAAGGAAAAAGGCTATAAAAATCTAGTTAGTTTGGCTTATGCCCATCGTTATCACCATGTGAAAACTGATGATGAGAACAATACCTCTCCTGCTTTATTATTGGAAGTTTCCAATGCACTAAAAACCTTTATTTCGGATGAATTAAAACATTAATTCCAAGCTGAATAACAGTAATGATTTTTTGAGGAAAGAGGCTGTTTATTGCTAAACAACGTTAAATTCTCATTGAAAATGTAATACTAATTCGATAGAATATATATAGTTAAATATCATGAAAGCAACTATCACTTCCTTTTCAACAAGATTTATAGGGCTGATTCCTCCCCTTGTCATCTTGCTCATTACTGTTATCAGCAATCCAGATTTATTTAAGAAAAAGCAACAAAATAAACTTAAAACAACCAGTAGTTATCAAGTAAGTAATCAGAATAAACAATACAATTAACCCATTGATAAAATTATGAAAAAAATTAAACCAAAAATGAATCAATATTTATCCCTTATAGCAGGGACAATATTGCTCACTTCGACAAGTAATGTCTTTGCTCAAACCGAGCAGGAATGGAAAGGGAAAATTACTAAATCGCACATCACTTCAACGCCATATAAAATAGACTATTTGAAAAAAGCCAAAGTAGGCTCACCCAATGTAGTTGTAATTATATTAGATGATGTTGGTTATGGTGCTTCTAGTGCTTTCGGAGGAGTAATCAATACGCCTAATTTTGAAGCATTAGCCAAGGGTGGTCTTCGTTATACTAATTTTCATACAACAGGCATTTGCTCTCCTACTCGTTCTGCTTTGTTAACAGGTCGTAATCATCATTCAGTAGGCATGGGGCTATTCCCTCATTTTTATCTTTCGGCTGATTATCCTGGTTATGACGGTCATATCAAGTCTACTAAAGGGACCATTGCAGAAGTGCTTCGTGAAAATGGGTACAGTACTTATCAATTAGGAAAATGGCACTTGACCCCAGACGAAGAAAGTACAGATTTAGGGCCATTCGACCGCTGGCCATCAGGTAAGGGCTTTGACCATAATTTTGGTTTCTTGGGTGGAGCTACTGACCAATACAAGCCTGATTTAGTGGAAGATAACTTGCATATCAAGCCAGATGGCAGACACTTAACAGCACAGTTGACAGACAAAGCCATTAGTTATATTACTAAACAAAAAACGCTTGCACCTAATAAACCATTCTTTCTGTACTTCGCTCCGGGTGCTACACATGCTCCGCATCAGGTAGATAAGGTTTGGTCTGATAAATACAAAGGGAAATTTGATGCTGGCTGGGATGCTTTCAGAGAGCAAGTATTTGCCAATCAGAAAAAATTGGGTGTAATTCCTGCTAATGCTGTTTTACCTGACAGAAACGATTTTATCAAAGCTTGGAAAGATTTACCTGCCGAAGAACAACATTTGTATGCACGCTTTATGGAAGTATATGCCGGTTTCTTGGAATATACTGATTATGAAGTGGGTCGTTTGGTGAATCATTTGAAGGAAACCAATCAATTAGATAATACAGCAATCTTCGTAATCATTGGTGATAATGGCGGTAGCAAAGAAGGTACTGAGTATGGTGTAACCAATAAAAATCTACGTTTTGGAGCAGAAGGAATAACACGAGAAGAATACAAAAAATATATCTTGACCGAATACGACAAAATCGGAACACCTAATGTATTAAGTTTAGCTAACTATCCTTTAGGTTGGGCTCAGGCAACGAATACGCCTTTCAAATTCTGGAAAAGTGATGCCAATGCTGAAGGTGCAACACACAACCCCCTAATTGTTCATTACCCGAATGGTATCAAAGAAAAAGGAGCTATTCGTACTCAGTTTGGTCATGTAACTGATATTCTTCCAACGATTGAAGAAATCACAGGCGTTACTCAACCAGAGGTAATCAAAGGTATCAAGCAAGACCCAATTCATGGAAAAAGTTTGGTGTATTCGTTCGATAATGCTAAGGCTCCTGAGCAACATACACAGCAGTACTTTACTATTTTTGGCAACAGAGCCATTTATAAGGACGGTTGGAAAGCGGGTGCTGCACATCACCCAAATACATTAGAAACCTTTGGCTTTAAAGGCGAAACACTTCCTGTTATCGAAAACAATCCTGATAAAGACGAATGGGAATTATACAATCTGACAGAAGATTTTAATGAAAGAGTAAACCTTGCTAAAAAGTACCCTGAAAAACTTAAAGAATTGAAGGCTCTTTTTGATGCTGATGCAGCTAAGTATAATGTTTATCCATTAATTGATGTACAACACGCTGCTGAACGATTCAGACTTCAGTTGAGTGGTGGTGGTAAGTAATTGTGAATTAGTCAATTGTGAGTTAGTGATTATTAATCTTGTAATAATCACTAACTCACAATTCTGTGCATAAGGCTTTCAATCATCAGATTTTTAATATTGATAGTCATGAATCAAAAAGAAAACCCTCAAAATATATGAAAAAATATCTTTTAACATTTATCCTTGTTGCAACAGTAATCGTGGCTAATGCACAAACGGCAACACATCAGTCGTACACCCAAAAAACTGCGAATAAAGTAGTTGTTACAGAGCAATTGAGCAAGAAAATTCTGAAAGAAATCAAAACAGGGAAAGCCTATTTAGTTGATGTCAGAACACCCGAAGAATATGGCACAAAACATCTACTTTACGCTCAAAATATCAATATTCGTTCTGAAAAATTTGCGGATGAAATCAAGCAGTTAGACAAATCAAAGAAGATTTACCTTTATTGTCGCTCTGGTAATAGAAGTGGCAAAGCAGCAGATACTTTACAAACATTTGGCTATAATTTTGGATATAATATTGGCGCATTAGATAGTTTGGTCGTAAAAGGATTACCTGTAGAAAAATAAAAATGTTAAAGAAAATTATACTTATTGGGCTATTGTTTAGCTCGATTCCTCAGCTATTATTAGCCCAGAAGAAGCAACCTAATATCGTCATCATCCTAGCTGACGATTTAGGTTTTTCTGATATTGGAGCCTTTGGTTCTGAAATCAACACTCCAAATTTAGATAGACTTGCCAAGAACGGTTTAATTCTCACTCAATTTTACAATGCTGGGCGGTGTTGCCCTTCTAGGGCTTCTTTACTCACAGGCTTGTATTCGCACCAAGCAGGTATTGGTGATATGGTACAAGACAAAGGTTTTCCGTCCTATCAAGGCTATCTGAATGGCCATTGTATTACTATCGGGCAAGCATTAAAGCAAGCAGGATATTCAACCATTGTTTCAGGTAAATGGCACGTGGGTTTAGTACCATCAGCGTGGGCTGTCAATCGTGGCTTTGATGAATCTTTTACTTTGCAAAACAACGGCAGTAGCTATTTCAATTCGCAACCACTGTATAATGATGGGCGAATAGTTACTTTTTTAGAAGGCGGTAAGGAAATTACTCGTTCAGATACCTCAAAATATCTTACACAAGCCATTACTGATTTTGCTATTCATGCGTTAGAAAAACAACATAAAAATAATAAACCTTTCTTTTTATATCTAACCTATAATGCCCCTCATTGGCCTATTCAAGCATTACCTGAAGATATTGAAAAGTACAAAGGCAAGTATCTGGATGGCTGGGACAAACTTCGTGAAAAACGATACAAAGCATTACAAACAAAGGGTATTATAGACCAAAAGTGGGCATTATCTAATCGTTTTGAAAATGTGCCCGATTGGGAAAAATTAAGCCCTGAGGAAAAAGACAAATGGGATACTCGCATGGCAATTTATGCTGCCATGATTGATAGAATGGATGCTGGTATTGGGGAAGTGTTACAAAAAATAAAACAACTTGGAGAAGACAAAAATACGATAGTATTATTCCTTTCGGATAATGGAGGCAGTGCCGACGATGTAAAAAACTGGAATTATGTCACTCAAAAAAATGGAAAAGCTGGTTCGATTGCATCAATAGATAGTTACGAAAGCCCTTGGGGAAATGTTAGCAATACGCCTTTTAGGCTGTTTAAGAAAAATACCCATGAAGGTGGAATAGCTTCGCCATTTATTGCGTATTTCCCTAATCATATCAAAGCTGGTAGCAAAAGTACACGACCTAGCCATTTGATTGATATATTTCCCACTTGCTTAGATTTAGCGGGCGTTAAATACCCAACTACTTTTCAAGAGAAAAGCTTAACTCCTTTAGAAGGTACAAGTCTTAAAGGTATTTTTGAAGGTAAAACAACACCACAAAAAACGCTATTCTGGGAACATGAAGGTAGTAAAGCTATCAGAAAAGGAAATTGGAAAGCTGTGGCCGAAAATAACCAACCTTGGGAGTTATACAACCTTGTCAATGATAGAACTGAAACAAAAAACAAGGCAAAAGACAACCCAATTATACTTCAAAAACTAGTGGCTGAACATGAAATCTGGTCTAAAAAAGTAGGTGTACAAGATTGGAATAAAATCAAATGAGTATGAACCGTAGAAATTTTATCAAAAATAGCTCCTTATTGGGAGCCTCTCTGGCTTTGCATCCTTTTTTAAAAGGATTGGCGGAAGAGCGAAAATTAAATATTATCGTTTTATTATCAGACGACCAACGCCATGATACCATTGGGGCTTTGGGGAATAAAGATATTATTACGCCCAATTTAGATGCATTGGTCAAGAACGGAACAGCTTTTACACAAGCTCACGTTTTTGGCGGTTTATCAGGAGCAATATGTCAGCCCAGCAGAGCCATGTTATTGACAGGCAGAACCCTGTTTAGCATTGACCGTCAGGCAAGAGATAATCAAGAATTCAGTTTTGATATTTTCAACAACTATGTGACTTTTCCAGAGTTGTTGAGAAAAAATAATTATAACACCGTTGGAATCGGTAAGCAACACAATGGTACTACTATTTATAATCGTGCTTTTTCTGATGGTGCAAAGGTATTTTTCGGCGGCATGGGCGACCAGTATAATCTTCCTGTACAAGACTACAAGGCAGACAACAATTACGGAGGGCCAAAAGACAATAATTATGCTCCAAATAAAGTAAATGAGTCTAAAGGCAAGCATAGCTCAGAATTGTTTGCAGACGAAACGATTCATTTCATAGAGAAGTATAAAAAAGAACCTTTTTTGATTTATACGGCTTTTACTACGCCCCATGATCCAAGACTGGCTCCAGCCGAGTATAATCAATGGTATGCGGATAAAAAAGTAAGCCTACCACCTAATTTTTTACCACAACATCCTTTTGATAACGGAGAATTAAAAGTAAGGGATGAATTATTAGCACCATTTCCAAGAACAGAAGAAGACACTATACGTCAGATAAAAGAATATTATGCAACTATCTCTCACTTAGACGCCCAGATTGGACGTATTGTGAAAGCCGTTCAAGAGAATGGTTTAGCTGAAAACACGCTTATTGTTTTTGCTGGCGATAATGGGTTAGCTATAGGGCAACATGGTTTATTTGGTAAACAAAGTATTTATGAGCATAGTAACCGAGTACCTTTAATTTTCTCAGGACCAGGCATTCCTAAAAATCAAAAGGTTGATGGTTATTGTTATCTCTCTGATATTTATGCTACTTTGGCAGAAAAATCTGATGTTAAGATTCCGTCTTCTGTACAAGGTATAAGTTTAGCAAAAGCTTTTAAAGACCCAAAAACTCCTTTAAGACCTGCTTTGTATTTTGCCTTCAAACATTTTCAAAGAGGCGTGAAAAAAGACGGTTTTAAATTGTTGGAATATAACGTGGATGGTAATAGACATACGCAATTATTTAACCTTAAAGAAGACCCTTGGGAAATGCACAATTTGGCAGATAAGCCTGAATTCAAGGCTAAAAAGCTAGCATTAAAAGCTGAGTTATTGAAATTGAAGGTTGAGTTTGCTGATACCTTTAGCTCCTTTTGGAATGGGTATAGTTGATTTTTCATGAGAAAAACCTCAGTCCTCATTAGTTTTATCATCAAACATGAGTCATCCCGAATTTTGTGGATGGCTTGCCAAATAAAAACCTCCTTGTTTATTTTGTGAATTACGACAAACACAAAAAACAGGAGGTTTTATTATGCCCAAGGCACATATACAAAAAAACGATAGTTTTACAAAAAAAGCAAATGCTTCT